>JALSOD010000016.1 GCA_026986655.1 Caldifarciminota bacterium
AAAACAATTATTCCTTCACCTTTTCCAACCAGGGCATATCAACAAACCACTTCTTGAAAAGCTTGTCATACGTGGTCTGCCCTGGAGGGCCATCATGCTTTATCTGGAATATGAATTCATTAATCCATCTCAGGAAATCAACATCACCCTTACGGATGGCAAAACCGAAGTACTCGTATGTGAATGGCTCAAGAATAGCTCTCACCTGCTTCTTGTGTCTACCAGCCCATATTGCTAAGAACGGCTGGTCAAATACCATAAGATCAGCCTTTCCCTGTGTCACAGCCATAGCAGCCTCAACTTCCTTCTCATACCTCTTAAACTTTGCCTTGGGGAACATCTTTGTCGCAGCAAAATCACCCGTTGTACCAGTCTGAACTGCTATTGTATATCCTGAACCATCTCCCAGGTCTTTGTAGCTCTTAATGTGAGCAGCTTTTCCTTTTAAATTGACAAGGATTGCCTGACCTGTTTTGAAATACGGATCAGAAAAATTTACAGCAAGTGCTCTTTTGAGTGTTATTGTCATTCCAGAGGCAATAATATCAAATTTACCAGTATTGAGAGCCGGAATAATACCATCCCAATCTGTGTTTACTATCTTAAGCTTAACACCCATTTCCTTTGCCATGAGTTTAACAAGATCGATATCAAACCCGATGATGCTTCCATCTTTGGCAACCATTTCGAATGGAGCATACCCTGCATTTAGACCGACACGGAGTTCTCCCCTCTTTAGTATCTGCTCGAGATACGAGTTTCTGGCAATCTCCTGGGGTGAGATTGCCATCAACAACATTGGCACTACCGCCAGCATCATTACAAATTTCTTCATGTTACACCTCCCTTGGTTTGTTCTGGGAAATTGTATATTTTTACAGATGTGGGGAAGACCTTCTGATATGTTTTATCTGGTTCCAAACCTGTCAAAGTGAGTATATTGTAATATCGAATGAAAAAATTTTCAATTTCAGAAAACTGAGGAATTAATTCTATAGCATAAACTTTATCATGAACAAAATTGCATTTAATAGTTAAGAAAGCTCACAACCTCCAGGAAATTTATCCTCCAAGATAGGCCCTCTTCACATCTTCATTGTGAAGCAGATCCTCTCCTGTTCCTTCAAGAACAATTTTACCTGTTTCAAGTACGTATCCGTAATCTGCAATTTGTAGCGCAGCCATTGCGTTTTGCTCAATGAGTAAAATAGTTGTCCCATTGCGATGAATTTCTTGAATAGATTTAAAAACGTCCTCAACCAATTTTGGGGCCAGTCCAAGTGAAGGCTCGTCGAGCATCATCAATTTTGGTCTCGACATCAGTGCTCTACCAAGGGCGAGCATCTGTTGCTCACCTCCAGAGAGTGTACCGGCGAGCTGATTCTTTCTCTCAAGGAGTCTCGGAAACAGTGAAAACACGTAGTCGAGGTCCTTCTTGAATTCTTCATCCTCTGGTCTGTTGTAACCTCCCATCAGGAGATTTTCGTATACAGTTAGGTTGGCAAATACCCTTCTACCTTCTGGAACCAGTGCTATTCCTTTACGAACGATGTAATGAGATGGTTTTCCAGTAATGTCTTCGTCCTGATAATAGATTTTACCATCTTTGGGTTTGACAAGACCCACTATGGTTCTCAAAGTTGTACTCTTTCCGGCTCCGTTTGCTCCAATGAGGGTAACGATCTTTCCTTCCGGAACCTCCATCGAAATGCCTTTTAAGGCATGAATTCCACCGTAAAAAACGTGTAAATTCTCTATTTTAAGCAACTTTCCTCGCCTCCCCTAAGTATGCCTCAATAACTCTTGGATTATTTCTGATTTCTTCAGGTGTTCCCTCTGCAATCTCTTCTCCATGGTCAAGTACTTTAATTCTTTCACAGATACCCATTACAACCTTCATATCGTGCTCAATCAACAGTATTGTGAGACCCATCTCATCTCTTAGCTTCTTAATGAGATCCATCAATTCTGATGATTCCTGTGGATTCATACCCGCTGCTGGCTCATCAAGAAGGAGCATGGTTGGTGCTGTGGCAAGTGCCCTTGCGATTTCCAGCTTCCTCTGGTGACCGTAAGGCAAACTTCCAGCCTGATCATTTGCAAATTGTGTCAGACCTACCAGATCGAGAAGTTCCATTCCCTTTTTATACATCTTTGTCTCATCTTTGAAGAATCTTGGAAGCCGGAACATGGCTTCGAAGAAATTGAATTTCCGGTGAATATGAAATCCTGTCATAACATTCTCAATAACACTCATCTCCGGGAATAGTTTAATATTCTGGAATGTCCTCGCTATGCCACGCTTCGTAATGTGGTTTGGCTTCAAGCCCGTTATATCTTCCCCTTTGAAATAAACCTTTCCCTCAGTTGGTACCAGGAAACCGGTTATAACATTAAATGCTGTCGTTTTTCCAGCACCATTTGGCCCAATCAATCCGAAAATCTGGTGCTCCTGTATCTCAAGGTTAAGGTTGTTGATAGCCGTCAAGCCCTCAAATTTCATCACAATGTTTTCTGTTTTTAAAAGAGTAGCCATAATCTCATGCCCTCCTAAGAATCTTTTTGTTAAAGAAGTTAAAAATTCCATCCCAGGAGAACTCTTTCCTCCCCATTATGCCATTTCTTGCGAAGATCATGAGGAGAATAAGTAGGATAGAGAATGTAACCATTCTCATGCCAGGGATACCCGGGACGTGTAGTCCAAAGAAGACGTGTGGCTCCTCCATCCACCTTAGTAACTCTGAGCCCCATGCAAAGAGAATCGCGCCAATTATTGCCCCTGTTGTACTTCCAAGACCTCCAGCCACAATCATGATCAAGAGATTAAATGTCAGGAAGAAGGTAAAGAGACGCGGATCAATAGTTGTAAGTAAATGGGCGAGAAGACCGCCGCCGACGCCTTCAAAAAATGCTGCAACAACAAATGCAAGCATTTTGTGCCAGAATGTGTTTATTCCCATCGCCTGTGCCGCGGCCTCATCTTCCCTTATTGCTTTCATCGCCCTTCCGTAACTCGAATTTACAAGACCTACGATGAAAAATACAACCACAGCTGCAGTTCCCCAGGACCACCATATATTCGTGTATTGATGCAACCCTTTTAATCCGAGTGCTCCATTTGTGATCGGAATCGCATTTGTAGCGAACACTCTAACTATCTCACCAAAGCCCAGAGTTACGATAGCGAGATAATCACCTCTAACACGGAATACAGGTATACCCATAAGAAATGCCAGAATCGCCGTTACTACACCGCCAATCAAAATTGCTGGAAGGAAAGGAATTGAAATATGATTGAGAGGAGAAATACAAGGTTGAATAATAAAGGTCATCGCCTTTTCCTGTGGTGTCATGGTTAGAAGTGCCGCGGTGTACGCCCCAATTGCCACAAACGCGTTGGGCTCCAATGAGAACTGTCCTGTGATACCATTGATAAGATTATAGGAAACAGTCAGGATTATGTAAATCGCAGTCACATTCAATATCTGGATGACATAACTGGAGGCATGTTTGTTAAGGTACCCTAAAAGGAGAAATAGCAGTATAACACTAATTGTTGTCAGTATCCAGTTTCTAATTCTCCTCTTGTCAATCATTCTGGCAATACCTCCCCCATAATACCAGTAGGTTTAAATATCAAAACACCTATGAGAAGGAAAAACGCAACGGCATCCCTGTAACCTGCAAGCTGAGGGAAAAAGGCAACGAACATAATTTCGATAATACCCAGAAGAATTCCTCCAATGGCAGCACCTACAACGTTTCCAATTCCACCAAACACAGCGGCAACGAATGCCTTCAATCCAGGGATAATTCCCATCAATGGGTTGATTTGCGGGTACTTCATCGCCCACATTATACCACCGGCTGCGGCAAGGAATGAGCCGAGTGCGAATGTGAATGATATAACACCATCTACATCCACTCCCATAATTCTTGTCGTATCCATATCACGGGAGATAGCCCTCATCGCCATTCCCCTTCTCGTCCTATAAACGATATAGAATGTGAGGAAAAGAAACACCGCTGTGAAGAATGGTATCCACAGGCTCAAAGCGGGTATCGTGATCCCCTTTACATTGAAGATTGCACCAAAAAGCTTGGGAATTTTGAAGCCCTTCGGACGACCGCCAAATACCACGATTCCAAAGTTTTCAAGGAAGAAAGATACACCGATAGCCGTAATCAAAGCAGATATTCTTGGTGCGTTTCTTACGGGTTTGTAAGCCCCTCTATCTATGAGAACACCGAGTACCGCCGTTAGAATCATGGCGATAGGGAAACTGATGTACCAGGGTATACGGAAGATGAGGTACCCGAAGAAAGCAAAGTAGGTGCTCATCATCATAACGTCGCCGTGAGCGAAGTTGATCAACCTGATGATACCATAAACCATTGTGTACCCAATGGCTATGAGCGCATACAGACTACCCAGTGAAAAACCATTTATCAACTGCTGTATAAATGTTGACAGGGTCATATCTTTTACACCTCAAAAAAGATTTTTAAATTTTTAGGTTTTCCCCGTTTTAAGAAACAGATAAAGCCAGGAGTTATAAGTAATTTGAAAATAGCGAAAAATTTAAAAAGATTTTAAATTTTTTGATTAATGTGTGGCGGCGCCGAAGGCGCCGCCACACTAAAAAACACTATTCTCAGTCAGGCTTAATTGTTGTAACGTAGACAAACTTTCCGTTCTTCACAACTCTGATAACACCACTCTTAACTGCGTTTCCATTAACGAGTGTTATGATTCCGGTAACACCCTCAAAGTTCTTTGTCTGAGCAAGTGCATCTCTGATCTTCGTAGGATCTGTGCTTCCTGCTCTCTTTATAGCATCCATGAGAAGCATGTACGCGTCAAAACCAAGTGCTCCAAGTGCGTCTGGAGCCTTGTGATATTTCTTCCTGAAGATTTTTACATATTTCTTTCCGAGCTCCGTCTCGGCAGCCTTCTCATCAAAGTGCGTGGAGTAGTAAAGGCCCTCAACAGCCTTGCCACCGATTTTGACAAGTTCAGGTGCCTCAGCACCGTCACCGGCGAGGAGTGTAGATTTGATTCCAAGCTCTCTCGCCTGACGTGCTATCAAGGCAATCTCGGTATAGTAACCTGGAATTACGATTACGTCAGGATGGAGTTTTTTAATCGCTGTTAACTGGGCAGTGAAATCCTGGTCGCCCGTCTGATAGAATGCATGGGACACGACCTTACCACCAAGCTGT
>JALSOD010000017.1 GCA_026986655.1 Caldifarciminota bacterium
GAAAAGTTTCTTCACTTTATTTCCAGGACACGGGTGAGGTCTTCGGGGTAGTTGATATTTGTGAAATAAACATCGGGGTCCCCAAAAGTTCTTAAAATATCTCCACATATCGGGAGAACCTTCAGATTTTGATTGTTGATCAGATTCATCATGGATAGGTTATTGTCACTGATAAGCCTGGCAGCAATTTCAAAGGTCCTGCGACTATAGTACCCAATTAATGGTTCATAAAAATTTTCATGTTTCGGGACAACTATATCGGCATGGTTGGACTTTTCTACAATAAATTTCAGTAGCTCAACAGGGACCAGAGGGGTATCGCAGGGTAAAACAAGCACCCCCTCTGCCGAAGGGTTGAATGCAAAAAATGAGTAAATGGCATTTAGAGGGCCTTTAAAGGGATAGACATCCGGGGTAAATTTACCGAGTCCATAATCTTTCCCAATTACATAAACCTCGCCAACTACATGCTTGAGCTTTTCAAAAGCGATCTCAACGAGTCTTTTACCATGAAAGATCTCCTGACACTTATCCTTTCCAAATCTACGTGACCTTCCACCTGTAAGTACCGCGCCGGCAATCATTTAAAGGCTTCTATATAAGTTTTCCACACAAGCTCTGGGTTATCGCTCCTAATCCGGGACATATTAGGGGTTCCTTTAAAACTCCAGCTGGCAAAATTTCTGATACCTATATCGAGGGCCTCTTTGATTGCGTATGTTATTTTCCATTCCTCACCACTTTTGACATCAAAAGCCTGTATCCAGATCTGGGGCTCCTTGTTGAATTTTTTCCCTAAACGAACCACTCTTTCCGTGTATTCCCGGAAGTAACCTCTAAATTCTTCGTCGGACCTCCCCCGCCAATAAGGATCGGTCCCAATTATATCCAGCTCCTCAATTTTATAGAATTTTTCCCAGTACTTTTCATCTCCATGAGGTAAAAGGCATAGGGCATTTTTCAACCCCTTTCGATACGCAATCCTTACGAGTTTTTCAAGTAATTCCACAAGACTATCCTCGTAAAATTCCTTTCTCACACTCTCTTTAGCCTCGAATATGCTTCCACCGATCGTGTCATCATATTTAAGAATACAATAATCGCAGTAACAACCATCTTTGTGGAAATGAGGCTCATCCCAGAATATGTAATCTGCACCGGTCTCAGCCGCCATTGAGATCCATTCCTCCATATATTCAAGAAACTCCGGGGAATTGGGGCACATTGCTGGCAGGAGCTTTTCATCGTAAGTCATCTGGCGTCCCATAACATGTGTCATTACAAGTTTTGAATAAGGCTCGCCACCAAAAATCTTTCCCACACCCCAGGGATCGAGATAAACTTTCAACCCCCTCTCATGGCTCATTTGCACTATCTTTTTGACAGTTTCAAAGTAAAATTCTGCATCGTGCTCTGAAAATGTATGAACGACAAAGGTCAGCCCCTCACTCACCATACGGTCAAGGTCCCGAGCCACATGTTCCACATCTCTTGAGTCGAAATAAGATGTACCCACTTCTAATTTATTCATCTCACTACCTCCGCGAAGAATTAGACTAATTTTAACTGAGATTGTTCACTTCAACTTTTACGGTAGAGCTGCACCTCCTCGGTTACTTATTTTATCAGGCTGACAAAATACTCATGTATTAAAATTGCATCAGGAGAGAGCTCAGGGTGAAAAGTCAATGCTATTCTGTTTCCCTGTTTTACCATTACCGGGGAGTTTTCATAGGTAATGAGGGTTTCAACTCCTTCACCCAATTTTAAAATCCTGGGAGCCCTGATGAAAACACCTGTGAAACTTTTTCCATTAAAATTTAAAGTTGTCTCAAAACTCTCAATCTGTCGGCCAAAGGCGTTCCTCTTCACCACCATGTCAATAAGGCCAAAAGGTGTGTCTTCTTTCTCGTCGAACTCGTTTAATACTTCCCTGGCCATTAGAATTGCACCGGCACAGGTTCCCATGATGGGCCTGGAGAATTTTTTTATTCCCTCAAATAAACCCCATTTCTTAGCTAACCTCGAAATTGTGGTGCTTTCACCTCCAGGAATAATGAGACCGTCAATATTTTGCAGATCTTCCGCATACTTCACAAAAATATTATCAACCCCAATAGAATCGAGCGCCTTTTTATGCTCAATGAAGTCACCTTGAATCGATAATATTCCTATGATCATTTTACCATCCTCTTGTCTGGAGAAGCTCTTCTTCTGGAAGTTTTGTCACATCTACACCTTTCATTGCCTGACCGAGTCCTTTGCTGATCCTGGCGAGAATCTTAGGGTTATCGTAGTAGGCAACTGCTTCAACAATAGCTTTCGCCATTCTATCAGGATCAGAAGACTTGAAAATTCCACTTCCCACAAAAACCGATTCTGCGCCTAACTGCATCATCAGAGCGGCATCCGCCGGAGTAGCGATACCGCCCGCAGCAAAATTTGGAACAGGCAGTTTCCCATGCTCGGCAACCCATTTAACAAGCTCAAAAGGGGCACCAAGTTTCTTGGCTTCTGTCATAAGCTCCTCTTCTGGCAACACTGTGAGTCTCCTTATCTGGCCCATTATCTTCCTCATGTGTCTCACAGCTTCAACAACATTACCGGTACCAGCCTCACCCTTTGTTCTAATCATTGCGGCGCCCTCCCCAATCCTGCGCAGGGCTTCACCAAGGTCTCTTGCACCACAGACAAATGGGACCTTAAAGGCATGCTTATCAATATGATGCTCTTCGTCGGCAGGAGTTAAAACCTCAGATTCATCGATAAAATCGACACCAAGTTCCTCAAGTATCTGGGCTTCTGCAAAGTGTCCAATTCTTACCTTAGCCATCACCGGAATGGTAACTGCATCCATAATGGCCTCGACTATGGCAGGGTCTGCCATTCTTGCAACACCGCCTTCCTTCCTGATATCTGCGGGTACCCTTTCAAGTGCCATCACGGCAACAGCGCCAGCATTTTCTGCGATCTTTGCCTGCTCAGGGGTGGTGACATCCATTATCACACCCCCCTTAAGCATTTCGGCAAGGCCAACTTTCAACCTGTACGTTCCTTTTAAAACGTCCATTATTTCTCACCTCCGGGTATTCCTGAATTCATTATACCACTCTATGACCAACCATTCAAGTCAGGTATTTTAACCCATTTCATGAGGCACAACAACTTCTCCCATTGTGAGAAACATAGTTCAAGCAAACGATTCCGATTATAGACTCAATAAATTTTTAGTAATAGCTCTCCCAATAGTTCCCTACCAGCTTCGCTGGACAAAGGGATCTCCCTCCCCCAGACTTCCCAGGGGAAAATTTTCCTTTTGGATTTTTCACTTAACTTCCTTCATCTCCTTGTGCTGGCTTTGAACCTTTGGTTTCTCTTCGCTATGATGAATCTCGATATTGACCGGGTGATAGTCCTTCAGGTGTGCGTGTTTCATTATCTTTTCAACCGTCTTTTGTTTCTCCTCTTCGGTCATCTTCTTGTTTGTAAAAACGACGAGATCCACGGTTGAAGCCTTCTCCTTTTCTCCCTTCGCAAGATGATGAATCATGTAAACTTCCCCGTCCCTTACCTCTTTCTTGATCCCTTTAAGGATAGAAGGGAAGAATTTTTCGACCCTTTTTATAAAGTGCTCCCGTTCTTCTAACTTCCAGTCGATGTAGTATCTCAACCGTCTACCACTCAATGCCTCATAAAGCACTTCAAAAATAAAAGAAGCAACGATAAAGATAAAAGCTGACTTCAGAGATGATGGCTGTTTCTTTAAATTGTATCCTATAAGTACACCGGAGGAAATCACACATAGAACAAAACCAAGTAGGGGAATCCACTTATTAGAATCTGTAAGTTTATGAAGCTTGTAATTTGCAAGGTTAACAAGCCCAAATACTATTAAGAATCCGAGACTACCTGCAACCGAAATATTTTCAAGGTTCGTTGTGAGTGCAAAAACTATCGTGATAAGGCCCAAAATAACGATCCCCTCGTAACCTCCCTTCCAGATTCTCTTACCAAACGTGTGGGGAAGTTCACCGTACTTTGTAATCAGGTAGCTGATTCTTCCACTTCCATAGAGGGTGGCGTTTATAGCGGAAGCCGTGGAAAGGACCGCGGCAACCCCTATGATGATGAATCCTGCCTTCCCAAAGAACGGCTCTGCCGCAATTGCAAGGGCATAATCTTTATATTTTACTACCTGCTGTGGTGTTAAATTTCCGACGGCAACTATTGCAATCAAAACATAGAGGGCAATAACGAATCCCACTGCACTGTAAAATGCCTTCGGCAGGGTTTCCACAGGATTTGCAATATCTTGCGCCGTATTGGCAATTAATTCAAATCCTTCATAGGCGAGAAAAATAATTAGACCTCCTGTGACAATATTCAAAGGAGGTGCCCAGTTGGACGGTGCGAGTCTTGCCGTCTCAAGAGTGATAAATCCAACTGTGGCAAAAACCAAGAGGATTATGATTTTAAGAAAAACCATCAGATCTTCGGCTTTACCTGTCACATAGGCACCAAGTAGATTTATGAGGGTGAAAAATACAATCACGCCCGCAATGAACAGCTTTTTAGCAATAATAACTTCCTTACCAAAGAAAAGCGCTGAGGCGTAACTCCCGAATGCATAAGAGTAGAGTCCCATCATCACAATGTAACTTGCAAGAAGTAATACATTCACCCAGCCTGAGAACAGACCTGTTCCGAATGACTTCACAATGAATTCAATGGTTCCACCCTCACTCGGGAATCTAACGGAAAGTTTTGCGTAAGAGTAAGAGGTTATGAGAGCTATCAAGCCAGCGACAATAAAAGCAATGAAAGCGGCCCCATGTGCGAGAAGTATCGTTAATCCAAGAACGGCGAAAATTCCTCCTCCCACCATTCCACCAACACCGATTGAAAATGCTTCAAAAAATCCTATTTTGTGTTTCATTCTATCCTTTCAAGTACAATGGGCTTCTCTGTTGGCTTCTCTTTAGAGATCTTAAATGCTCCCTCTAAGTAGCCAAGTGTATCTTCCAGTTTTTTCTCATCATTATACAAAATCTCAAAAATTACATCATCTTTCCCTACGTAGTCACCCTGTTTTTTCATAACCATAATTCCTACGTTATGATCAATCTCATCCTCTTTCCGCGTTCTACCAGCACCCAGCACCGTCGCTCCAAGACCGACTCTAAA
>JALSOD010000018.1 GCA_026986655.1 Caldifarciminota bacterium
GGATAGATAGAGCATGGGAAATGTTTCCTGATAAAGGGATTCAGGGGAACCTTGATCCCGCTCTTTTGCTTACTGAATGGGGCGATGTGAAAAGGGCAACTATTGAGATTCTCAATGCAGTTCAGGGGAAAAGGGGTCATATCTTCAACCTCGGACACGGGGTTTTGCCTGAAACAGACCCCGATATGCTCAAACGCCTTGTTGATTTCGTGCATGAGGAGACTGCAAAAAGATGAGGGCCGTTTTACTCCTTGGATACGGATCTCCTGACAAAATCGAGGATATCAGGGAGTATTACAAAAATATTTCAGGAGGCAGACCGGCCAGGGAAGAGGTCATTAAGGAACTTGAGAGAAGATACAGGGTAATAGGTTCCTCTCCATTTAACAGAATTGTTAAAAGTATCGCTTTAAAACTGGAAAGCACCCTCCCGGGTGATTATAAAGTTTTTACGGGCATGAAAAACTGGAAACCATTCATTAGGGATGTTCTTGGGGAGTTGAAAGAATTTGATGAAATTATAGCGATTGCTCTGACACCGTTTTATTCGAAGTTCCACACGGAAAGATACTTCAGCGAACTCCAGGAGCTACTTAATCAAGGACAAAAATTGGAGATTGTAAAACAGTGGTTTGATTCACCTCTCTTGAGGGATGCGTGGAGAAATGTTATTCGAGAGTCCATGTGTGAGCTGGATGATGTGATATTTACGGCACACAGTTTACCTGAAGACGAGGATGATCCTTACAGAGAGCAGTTTGAATACCTCGTAAAGGAGATTGTCGATGGCATTGAGATTAAAAATTGGCATATTGCTTTTCAATCAAAACCCATGAATGCACGTGGCAAATGGCTCGAACCAGATATTGATGAAGTTGTCCACAGATTACAGAATGAAGGTGTAAAGAAAATAACAGTTGTACCTGCTGGATTTACCTATGATTCTCTTGAGGTTTTATATGATCTTGATCACGAACTACCAGAAACATTCCCAGAAGTCCATTTCTGTCGGGTTGATACTTTAAATGACCGGGACGATTTTATAAAAGTTCTGGCTGATCTGGTGACAGGATGACACTGATAAAGCTTGCAATGATGAAAGTTTACCCATCACCCAATCCCCCTTCACAAGAAGGGGGAACTAAAGTGGGATGTAATATCTCTTTCTCAATCCCCTTGACTTCCCCTTCTCCAGGGGGGACTTTTAAAGGAAAACCATGTTTCATTCTTACACAATCCCTCAAAAGTAGAATGGACAATAAATCTCACCTCACTACAGGTTGGGTTGAAGAAAAGAACCAACACCCACTCAATCCCCCTTCGCAAGAAGGGGGACACAGGGGGATGCGTTCCTCTTTCTCAAACCTCCTTACTCCCCTTCTCCACGGGGGATTTTTATTGAAAATTTTCCTGGGGGCGATTTTTGAATGAGAGACAAGACGAAAAAGATTGCTATTATTGGGGCTGGTATAACAGGGCTTTCGGTTGCTCACTATTTAGAGAAATTTCTTAAACCTGATGACGCCGAAATTTTTCTCCTTGAAAATGATTCAAGATTGGGTGGCAAAATTCTCACTGTTATAGAAGATGGATTTGTAATTGAAGGTGGTCCGGATTCAATATACCTTTTTAAGCCGGGTGCAATGGAACTGATTAAAGAGCTCCATTTAGAAGAGTCTATTGTAAGGCCTCCTGTAGGTGCACGAGCGTTTATTTTCTCAAGGGGCAAACTCAGAAATTTCCCTGAGGGGTTTTACGGTCTTGCTCCAAGAGATTTTATAAAATTTCTCAAAAGCGACCTATTTAGCTTTAGTGGAAAATTTAGAATGCTCCTCGAACCTCTGATTCCTGTAAAGGACACGGGTGATGAGACGCTTGGAGATTTTGTCAGAAGGAGGCTCGGGAAGGAGGCTCTTTCGAGATACGCTGGACCTCTGCTTTCAGGTATCTATGCGGCAGACCCTGACGATATGAGCATTCTCGCAACCTTCCCTTACTACAAAGATATGGAGAGGAAATATGGAAGTTTGACAAAAGCGGCACTCCGTGCACCGGTAAAAAAATCAACCGGATCTCCATTCCTGACACTGGATAAAGGACTTTCAATGCTTGTAGAGGCGATTACTCAGAATCTTCATCGAACCCAGATTGTCCTGGATGCAGACATCAGGAGTATTGAAAAAGATAGAATGGGCTACATCGTACTGGGCAGGGAAAAACTCCAAGTGGATGAGATCGTCCTCGCCTCACCATCCTTCGATACCGCGAAGTTATTAAAAAACTTATCTCCAGAGGCATCCAGAATATTAAAAGAAATTCGATATGTTTCGACACTAACAATTTCAATGGCATTTAGAGAAGATGGGATAAGTTTGCCTCCAGGATCAACAGGTTTCATGGTTGCAAGAGGCGAAAACTTAAGAATTTCTGCATGTACCTTTTCATCGAATAAGTGGCCAGGACATGCGCCTGAGGGATTCCATTTGATCCGCTGTTTCCTCGGGCGTGCTGGATTTGAGAAAGTGGTGGACTACGAGAACGATGAAATACTGGAAATTGCTTTAGAAGACCTGAGAAAAGTTATTGGGGAATTATCGAATCCGATTTTTTATCGAATTTTCAGATGGAGAAAGGGTATGCCTCAATATAGAGTGGGACACCTGAATTTGCTTGGAAATTTGGGGGAATCGTTACCGGATGGAATCCATATTGTGGGTGCAGCCTACCGTGGAATAGGGATTCCAGATTGTATTAATCAGGGTCGCAATGTGGCGAAGGTATTGGCGGAGAAATATGAGAATTCTAAGAATTGAACGGGGTGGCGAGCGCGAACGCGCTCGCCACCCCGTAAACTATGAAACCCTTTTACAGCTCACTCTCCATAATCTTATCTCAGTATCTCAAATCTAAATGTTCTCTCCTGATTCGATGTTGCGAGCCTTGCAAAATAGATTCCAGGCTTGAAATTTCCGCCGATTATGAACATTTTCTGGCCCGAAATTCTATTTTCCTTTAGCAACCTACCTGTTACGGAATAAATTCTGACCGAGTAGGTAACATTGGCATCCAATCCCCTGAGAAGCACAGAGCCCATTGACATATATTGTAGTGTTACAGTTTTGAAAGGATTTACAGGTGATTCGGCGACCTCGGTCGAGATGAGAGGTGCTCTCCACATCCCGCGTCCATGAGTCGCTGCTACAATATAACCATTTGCAGTATCTATTTTAAGCTCATAAACCGCCAGTTGTGGTATTGCAGCCTGGTTCCATGTTGCTCCGTCATCTGTCGAGTAGTACACCCCATAATCCGTGCCCACATACATCACATGTGGTGTAGTTGAGAAATCAACCGCCAAGGATAATCCCGCAAGGCCGGCAGGTAGAGTACCCGTTACACTCCTCCAGTGTGTCCCTCCGTCCGTGGTCTTTAAAATCCTCCACCCAGAGGTCGCATTGATTACGGCATAAACTTCCTGATCGTTCTGTGGATTTATAACAATGTCGTTGACCCTCTTTCCGCGAAAAAATATACTCCCAACATTCGTCCAGGTAGCTCCTCCGTCTGTGGTTTTAAACACAAACCCGTCACTACTTCCTGTAAAAATCACATTAGGATTAGAAGGAGAAACAGCGATTGAAAGTAAAACCCCATTTGAAGTACTCGTTAAATCTCCGCTTATAGCAGTCCACGAACTTCCATAGTTAATGCTCTTCCAGACCCTGTATGTTCCAACATAGATTGTATTGTGGTTGTTAGGATCTATGACGAGAGGGCCGTTTGCCCAGCTTGCACGGTCTCCGGCTGTTACCCACGGTCCTGCAATATCTTCCACATAGTATCCGTAGTGATACTTGTAGATGTTTTTAAACTGAATGTATGAAGTAAAGAAGTAACTTGGATCATACCAGTCAAATGTACAGGGGCCTCCATCACCACCTGAAATTTCATTCCATATTAGAGAGCCGTAATAAAGAGGGGTACCATTATCCTGTGTTCCACCAAGGATACTATCTCGAAAGGATGGGTGAATTGAAAGGGTGTAAAATTGAGTTATACCGAGAGTGGAATTCAAGTTCGTCCAGCTCGCACCAGGTGAAGAGGTTTTCCAGATACCTCCGTCATTCCCAACCCATAGTGTTCCATCAGGTCCAATAGCCAATGCCTGCATATCCGGGTGAAGTCTGGATCCATCCGAAGCAACTGTAATGTCTGTCCATGTTGATCCCCCATCGGTGGTCATGACGAGACCTCGATAATTATAATTGTATGGGAAAACTCCACCCGCATACACGATATTCGGATTGTTGGGATCAACTATGATGCAGTGATCATAGAATCCCTGGGGTCTGAGATAATCAGGCGTCTGAGTCAATTGTAACCATGAATTTCCACCATCTGATGTTTTATAGAGACCAAGCAGACCGTAGGTGGCCATTGATGTAAAACTTGCATACAGAATAGCTGGTGATGAAGGTGAAATTGCAAGCTCCACCCTTCCAAATCCACCTATCGGTAATCCATTTGTCAATTTTGTCCATGTATACCCACCATCTGTAGATTTGTAAATTCCATTTGACATTATAGCTGCATACAAAATCCCTCGATTAGCTGGATTAACCTCAACATCGTTGCAATCGTTGACGCTAATAACTACATTCCACGAACTACCGCCATCTCGTGAAACCACAAGACCGATGTTACTTGCGACAAAAATGGTGTTAGAGTTATTAGGAATAACGAGAACTTTAGCGATGTAAGTACCGACCTGTTGAGTTGTAGCAATTTTCTGCCACGTCGATCCGCCATCGGTGGATTTGAAAAGTCCATCACCGTAGTAACAGTCTCCACAGTAGTGAAGCTCACCAGTACCAAAGTAAAGTGTTTGATGATCATTGGGATCAATGGTAATATATCCAGATGCCAGGGATGGAAGTCCATCAGTAAGGGGTATCCAGTGAGCGCCACCGTCTGTGGTTTTCCACACTCCACCCTGGGCACCGGTGAGGTAAACAACTGAAGGGTTTGTGGGATCGATAGCAATTGAGGTTACTCTACCACTCACGTTTCCACCACCAGACCAATATTCACCATATATTGGCTGGGGACCAATGAATGTCCATGATTTATATTCAGGTTGAGAAAAAATCTTCCCCTTTTCAGTCCTTTCGACCCTTGTTCTG
>JALSOD010000019.1 GCA_026986655.1 Caldifarciminota bacterium
AAGCAGATATGGATCAGCATTGGCTTCTGCCTCTTTGAACGCCATAGACCCTGCTATCTCAAAGGCGAGGTTTGATGAATCTACCGGGTGATACTTTCCATCGTAAAGTGTAACCTTTACGTCGACAACTTTTGCTCCGGCGAGAACGCCCTTCTCCATTGCCTTTTTGATCCCTGCTTCGACTGAAGGGATAAATTGTGATGGGATAGCCCCACCAAAAATCTGGTTAACAAATTCGTATCCACCTCCACGTGGCAGTGGCTCGATCTTGATGTAACAAATTCCGTACTGCCCGTGTCCTCCTGTTTGCTTGACATATTTACCCATCGCCTGGGCTGGTTTCCTGATAGATTCTCTGTAAGGTATCTTGGGTTTTGATGTGTCGACATTCACACCAAATTTGTCTCTAAGTTTTGAGACTATTACATCAAGGTGAATCTCTCCAAGCCCGGAAATCAAAGTCTGCTTCAATTCAGGATCATAGTGAAATTCAAATGTTGGATCTTCATCTCTGAGTCTCGAGAGTCCCTCTGAAACCTTTTCCTGGTCTTCTCGTGTCTTGGGGACAATCGCCACAGAAATTGTCGGATGAGGAAAATCAATGCCCTGTAAAACCACCGGACGATCCTTTGAGCAAAGGGTGTGACCGGTCTTTGTCTCCTTAAGTTTCACAAGGGCTCCAATCATACCCGGGATCAGCCTGTCAGTTTCCTTCCTCTCTTTTCCACGAACAAGGTAAACCTGGTTGATCTTCTCTGTCCTACCAAGATTTGCATTGACAACTTCAATTCCGGGTGTTAACGTCCCGGAGTAGACCTTAATTAAATAAAGCTCCCCGACATGAAGCTCAGAAATTGTCTTAAATACAAAAGCAGCCAGTGGCTCATCTGGATCAGGAACAATCTCGATTTCCTCTTCCCCCATCTTTCCAATCTCTTTGGGGGCATTAACTGGTGACGCACCGTACTCTGAGATGAAGTTCATCAATTCTTCCACACCGATGAGCTCTTTTGCCTCGCCAAAGAGTACAGGAATGAGGTCTCCATTAATTATTCCCTCTCTCAATGTCTGGGCAAGCTCCTCTTTCGTGATTTCCTCGCCTTCCATGTATTTTTCAAGCAGTTCCTCGGAAAGCTCAATCGTGGCTTCCTTGAGCTCCTCTATTTTTGCCTCTGCAAGTTCTCTCGCTTCACCATCAAGGGATGAGACATCACCATTAATAAGGTCAAAAACACCTGAAAAATTCTCGCCTGTTCCAATGGGTATCTGAACCGGAACAACGCCAGTACCGAAAACTTCTTTAAACTCTTGAATAAGTGAGTCTACGTTGATTTCAGGAGCCTTCATTTTGTTGACAAAGATAATCCTCGGTATCCCCCTCTTTTTTGCAAATTCATAATATTTTTCAGCTCCCACCTCTACTCCGGAGGACGCATCAATCACTACAACGGCGTTATCAGCGGCGCGGACACCTGCAGCCACCTCACCGGCAAAATCTAAATAACCCGGTGTATCTATCAGATTCATCCATTTGCCATTCCACTCGAAGTATGCGACAGCAAGATTTATGCTAATTTTTCTCTTAATCTCTTCGGAATCAAAATCAAGGATTGAGTTCCCCTGATCCGGGCTGTTTAAGCGGGTGGTAACTTTTGCCTTGTAAAGGATTGCCTCTGCGAGAGATGTTTTACCTGAACCACCGTGGCCAACAAGTGCAAAATTCCTGACAGCATTAACATCTAAACTCATAATCGTCCTCCTTAGTGGATTTCAAAAATTGGCATAAATTATAGACTTCCACCAATTTTGGTGTCAACTTGAGTGCTTTGAAATCGGGACCGGAATTCTTATATATGCTCTTTGTTACCCATCTACGCCTGACGGAAATTTCAGCCATTTAATTGATAAATTAGTCGATTTGTAAATAGTTTGCATGTGCGAACTATCTGTAATAAAATTCCATCTGATTCTGGCATTAATTCCGGCAGATGATTTTTTATGAAAAAGGAACTATTCCCACTGGCGGCGACTCTTTTTATACTAATGGCTGGGGTCAGTATGGTCACTCCTATACTCCCCACCTATGCTAAGACACTTGGAGCAACAGGACTCTGGATAGGTCTAATCTTTTCTGGTCTCCCAATAGTTAGAAGCCTATTTTCTCCCATCTTTGGGAGAATGGCCGACAAATACGGAAAAATAAAACCGTTTGTATCGGTTGGAATTTCAATCTATGGGATTGCATCCATCCTTCTTGCCGAATCGAGGAAAGTTATCCACCTTTTTGTTTCAAGGTTATTCCAGGGATTAGGTTCCTCACTCGTCAATCCACAGGTGATGGCCTATATCGCCAGGATTGCACCTCCAGGTGAGGAAAGTCGTTACTTCGGATTTATCAATATGATATTTTTCCTTGGACTTGGGATAGGTCCTTTCTTTGGAGGCGCTCTATCTGACCTCCTCGGTATTAAAGCGGCCTTTTATCTCATGGGGATTTTATCCTTCCTTGCCTTGCTTCTTTTTGTTTTTTACGTGAAAGAGAAAGGAGTTGAGGTTGCTCATAAAAGGAAAGAGAAGAGAAAACTTGTCCCATTTAAGCTCATCATCAAAGACAAACGAATCCTTGGCATAGTGTTTTTCAGATTTTCACTCGCAATAACACGGGCTGCTGTGTTAACCTTTTTTCCGATTCTTGCAGCAATACATGGTATTTCGAGGGCAGGTATTGGGTTCATCCTGACATATCAGATGCTCCTTCTGTCTTTTGGCCAATATCCAGGAGGAAAAGTTGCAGACAGTTACGGAAAATTTAACTCTTTACTCCTTGGCGGCTTCGTCGCAAATGTTGCATTCATCCTTTTTCCACTCGCAAAAAATATGCACTGGTACATACTTTTAAACACTCTCATGTCCATAGGTGGAGCACTATCAATGCCATCTGCCATGGGCATAATCAGTGAAATTGGCAGAGAATACGGACCTGCAACTACAATGTCACTCCTTGATGTCGCATTTAGTGTTGGATTTGCAATTGGCCCGATTTTTTCAGGAGAAATTTACGATCTCATGAATATCGCCAGTGTCTTCTACATAACCGGAATCATCGGTTTTCTGGGCCTTGGAATGCTTTACATATGTTTTAAGCGATATTAAAATAAAGCCACTATGGCTAAGGATTACAGGATATTGGTTGTTGTAAACAGTGAGATTGGACCTGGATTTAAACTCTCCGGTGTAGATGTCGTTTCTCCTGCAACATCAAAGGAAGCGGAAGAAATTATAGAAAAGGAAATGCAATCCGACAGGTATGGAATTATTATCCTCGATGAGAATTTCCTCGACAAATTCAGTGAAAAGACGAAAAATGAGGTGTTAGACAGTGTTGTACCCCTGATTGTTCCGGTCAATCTCTCGCGTGTCAGCCAGGAGTCACCCGAGGAATACCTTGAAAACGTTGTAAGGAGAGCCGTAGGATTCCAGATTAAGGTACGAGCTTGAGAAAATTTTTAATATTTTTTCTCCTGTTGATACCAATTATCCTTGTTGGTATAAGTGTTCTCGAACTTTCTTCAATAAACAGATTCTACTCATCCCGCCAACTTTTGTGGACTGCATTTGGCCTTTTTTTACTCGCACTGAACTATTTCATCCCGTCTAAATTTTACAACGTCTTATCGCCATTTTTTTTCGTAATCAGCATTTTGCTTCTTGTGATCGTCCTGGGACTCCCATCAAACGGGCCCAAGCGGTGGATTCATCTTGGATCGTTTTATTTCCAGCCTTCAGAGCTTGCAAAACTTGCCTACATTTTCTTTATAGCAAGATGGATCAGTAAAAATCCGAGACTCAGTGAGAAAAGAGTTATTGCATTATTCATTTTTACTTTCATTCCGTTCTCGCTTGTTCTAATCGAGCCTGACCTCGCCACATCTGTAAGTTTTATCTTTCTATTCACTGTAATTTCATTTCTTGCCGGGGCTGATTTAAAGATCCTAAATTACATTATTTTAAGCCCGGCTGCAGCAATTTTTTCATTCAAATCCTGGGCTTTTATGATATTTTTGATCGCGTTGATACTTTATTTGAGACTGATGAAGATGTCGGTGCCCTACACCCTTATTTTTATCGTCTACATTATCTTTGTGGGTCTATTTTCTCCCTACATCTGGTTTAAAGTACTGAAGCCTTACCAGAGAGCGAGAATTGTGGCTTTTTTAGAACCGGAAAAATACAAAACCGGGCCTGCCTGGCAAATTCTTCAAGGGGAAATTGCGCTCGGCTCGGGAGGTCTTACTGGAAAAGGATTAAGGAAAGGCACGCAGAAAGGCCTATCTTTTCTACCAGCTGCACACACGGATTTTATTTTTTCAAGTATAGGTGAAGAACTTGGGTTTGTGACAACTTCTTTTATTCTCGCGGCGCTTTTCATCTTTTCTATTCTGATTTTTTACGTAGGATATCGCGACAAAGATATCTTCCGAAAGATTGTGGCAATCGGGATCTCCGCCTATTTTGTCTACCACACAGTCCTGAATATTGCAACAAATCTCGGCATGTTCCCTGTCTCCGGGATTCCACTTCCTTTTTTGACTTATGGAGGAAGTCACCTACTTGTTGAATTTTTGATGCTTGGCATAGTGATCAGAATCCTCAGGGAGCAGGGGATGAAAGAGTTGAGTCTAAGTAATCAAGCAATTTTTTGAAATCTTCGGGGATGGGGGACTCAAACTCCACTCTTACGAGTTTTGAAGGATGGATGAAAGACAACTTCCTCGCATGAAGCGCCTGCCTTTTCATAATCTCCAGCATCTCCTTGACTTTTGGAGCCTCGGAGGTGGGAACAACATTAAAAATTTTTCTCGTACTTCTACCGAAATAAGTGGGGTCACCCACAATGGGGTAACCAATGTATTCAAAATGCACACGGATCTGGTGGGTCCTGCCGGTGTGAAGTTTAACCTCCACAAACGTGGCTAACCTGTCGTATCTTTTTAAAACCCTGTATTCGGTGATTGCCGGTTTCGAGTGAAATGGGGTTACAGCCATTCTTTTTCTATCAATGGAGTGTCTTCCAATAGGAGCTTCAATGATCCCCTGATCCTGGGGCAGAGCACCCCACACAACGGCCCAGTAGGTTCTTCTCGCCGTTTTGTCAGCCATCTGTGAGGCAAGAGA
>JALSOD010000020.1 GCA_026986655.1 Caldifarciminota bacterium
GTTGACCATGTACGACCGACGATTGAATCTATCCAGCCAGGTTGAGAGTGAAGTTAGAAGATTTTTCGGAAATAAGGTTTACAGGAGTCTTATCCATCGAAGTGTCCGCATAGCAGAATCTCCGAGCTTTGGCAGGCCTGTTGGCGTTTATGCTCCAGGCTCTCAGGGAGCAAAGGATTATTTAAGTCTTGCAAAGGAGTTGTTAAATGGGAAAGAAAGTGTTGGGTAGAGGGCTTGACGCCCTGATTTCGGATGAGGTTGTCAATACAGAGGAAATTTTGTTGCTAAATATTGACGAAATTGAGCCAAATCCGTTGCAACCGAGGTTTGTCTTTACCGAGGAAGAGATTGATACACTTGCAGAATCTATAAAGAAGAGAGGAGTCCTGCAGCCCATCATAGTGAGAAAAGTTGGTGATAAATACCAGCTTATAGCTGGCGAAAGAAGATGGCGTGCAGCAAAGAGAGCAGGACTTGAAAGAATACCGGCTCGTGTCATTGAGATTGATGACAACGGTGCTCTCGAAATAGCGCTTGTGGAAAACCTGGATAGAAAGGATTTAAATCCTTTAGAGCTGGCCAAGGGATACCAGCTTTTGAAAGACAGGTTCGGACTTACACAGGATGAAATTGCTAAGAAGATTGGAAGAAGCCGCTCCGCTGTCGCCAATACATTGAGACTGCTTCAGCTTGACGATTTTGTAAAAGATTTAATTCACAGGGGGAAGCTCACTGAGGGACAGGCGAGGCCACTCGTTGGTCTTCCTCCAGACAAGCAGGTAAAATTCGCAAAGGTTATTGTTGAGAAAAACCTTAATTCGAGGCAGATTGAGGAACTCGTAAGGAGAGAAAAGTCAAAATCTGAAAAAAGAGAGTCCAAAGATCGACAAACTTCCCGTATTATTTCAAAACTACTAAGTGAGAAATTAAACTACAAAGTTAAAGTAAAATTCGATCCCAGAGGTAAAAGCCGTTTGAGTATTGAGTTTAAAAACAAAGATGAACTCAAAGAATTTTTGAGGAAACTAATCGGAGAGGAGATCGAAATTTAGGAGGAAACATGATAAGTATTCTCTTGACAGTGTTAATAAACATTGCTCCCGCTTACGACTTTCTAAATGTGGAGCCGTATTTTACCGTTCCTGTGGCCACTGATACAGGAGTGGCTGCGGTAAACAGGAATCCAGCTGGCCTAACCCGTCAGCGGATGTTTCTCTTTGCGCAGAAGGAATGGATATCCGATGCCACTATTTCTACCCTCCAATTTAACTGGAACAATTATGGATTCGCCATAAATTACTATAGATTCGGAAAATTTGAGTACCACGGAAACACACCGGATGATTTGACCAGGACTTACTTTAATCCGTACGCCTACGAGATAAAAGTTGGTCGTAGTTTTCAGGTTGATCCAGAGGTAAAATTTGGACTCATGTTACAGTATTTTCAGGAGACAATTCTCTATAACTCTGTACACGGTTTTTATATGACAGTCGGCCTTCTTTATCATCCCCATAGGTTGAAAGGTTTGAAAGCGGGTGTTTCTTTTGAAAACGTTGGATTCAAGACAGGTTTCAGTGAATTTGTTTACAGAGCCCCCATATTGGGGAATTTTGGAGTCTCTTATAATTTTAGGAAATTTGATCTCTCCTGGAATTTTTCCAAAGTTGTCACCTACGAAGGTGCACTAAGCAGTTTCAGTGCAGGTGATGTGAGAAATTTTTTCCAGGTGAGGTACAACCTATTCGACTTCTTAAAGATTGGAGGCGGGTATGAAACGGGAAGTGGAATCTCACCGTTAATTCTGACCCTTGAATTGAGGAAATCATTTATAAGCGTACTGGCTGGTGTAAGACCCATTGACACAGGTCTTGGATCAGTCAATACACTGAATCTAAAACTATCGATATGAAGAGACTTTTAGACTTTGAAAGACCGATATACGAGGTAGAAAAGAAAATAAACGAATTAAAGAGTAAGGTTAAAGAATCTCCCGAGCTGGAGAAGGAGTTAAAAGCACTCGAAGAGCGTGCTCTCCGGCTTAAGGAAAAGGTTTATAAGAACCTGACACGCTGGCAGATTGTCCAGATAGCTAGACATCCTGATCGTCCCCACTTTATCGATTACATTCATCTCCTTTTTAAGGATTTTATAGAACTTCACGGTGATAGAAATTTCAGAGATGACCCCTCAATTATCGGTGGAATCGCCACGATAGATGATTATAGAGTTATGGTAATCGGTCAGGAGAAGGGAAGGGATACGAAGGAGAAAATTTACAGAAATTTTGGAATGCCTCACCCTGAAGGGTATAGAAAAGCCAAAAGACTTATGCTTCTTGCCGAAAAATTTGGTCTCCCGGTTTTGACATTTGTTGATACTCCAGGTGCCTATCCCGGAGTTGGTGCCGAGGAGAGAGGGCAGGCTTTTGCAATTGCTGAAAATCTAAAAGTTATGCTCTCGTTAAAGACTCCGATGATAACAATTGTGATCGGTGAAGGTGGGTCTGGTGGTGCCCTGGCGATAGCGCTCGGGGATAAGGTTTTCGCCCTGAAATATACGATTTATTCGGTGATTTCTCCAGAAGGGTGTGCATCTATTCTGTGGAGAGACGGTAAAGAGGCCCCTCGTGCTGCAGAGGCTTTGAAACTTACGGCTCAGGATTTGCTGTCGTTTGAGATTATAGATGGTATAATCGAAGAGCCGCTGGGAGGTGCACACAACGATATTGAGTGGACTGCAGCGAGGATAAAGGAAGTGTTGATCAGTACTCTTCCAGAGTTGCTGGAACTTCCTCCTGGTGAACTAATCACCAGAAGACGAGAAAAGTACACAAAGATCGGGAAATTCATGGAAGTTTAATTCCTGAAAGATTTTTTATCCCTTCTCACCCTCGGGCAATAGCTTGAAAAGCGGCAGTGTAAAGCTTGGCCACCCAAAATTTTGTACGATACTTTGAATCCAGAATCTAAGGTAGGGCCACGCATTTAAAATGACAGATGACTTTGAGAAGTTGTCCAATATCTCTTTTTCCGGTTTGATCTGGGATGTATAAATTAGTTTTAACACTATTGAAATCTTTGCAGCTATCTTTCTGCTATTTTTATCTGTGAATTTAAGATTCATATTCACCAAAAAACTCAGATTGGGATCGTCCTCAAAATGCTCAGTTTTTACTTCCATATCTACCTTTATCTTACTTGGAGGATTGTCCTGTAGGAGTTTCACTTTTAATTCTTTTAAGATAATTTTGTGTAACTCAATACCTTTTATAAATTCACTGAGGTTGTCCATTTTAGGCAACTCCATAAGACCTTATTCGTGTTTTCGAAATTATATTCCTGTTTGTTCCCATGGTGTTTATTTCATAGGAAGACTCGTCTTCGTTACTCACCAATCCTGCACTGGATACAACGATCATATAAGACTTACGCTTTTTTGAATAGTTAATGGTAATTTTTAAATCCGCGCCAAGGGCTTTTAGATATTTATAGATAGATTCTATCTGATGATCATTGTTAGCATTTTCGAGCTTCGATATCCAGGACTGTGTCACCCCGAGTTTTTTAGCAAGTTCTTTTTGACTTATGCCCAGTTCTTTTCTAACTGATACCATCGCTATGGCAATGTTTACCCTGAATCTCTCCTCTGATATTATTTTTTCTTTCTCTTTTTTGGAGATATCTTTCGTTAATTCACGAATTAATTTGAAAATATCTTTTCCCATTTCTGTTTCCTCCTTTTTAGTTTATTTTTAATATACTTTTACATCTTTTAATTGCTAATTTTTTCGACTTTTCAGGTATTTCTTGCAATTTTTTCTTCCATATCATAACGATATGGAGTGTTATAACTTCTTGAGGTTCACCGTCAACCTCTTTTATCCCACATAAAAATACCCTGACATTTCCCATCTTTTTCTTTGTTACCCTTAGTTCGTATATCGCCAGTGTTATGTTCATATATCTTGCAATCTTTATCTCATCGAGTAGCTTTGTTTGTAACAAAATTTCCAGAGGATGATTGTCAAGTTCTTCCAATCTTGTTTGAAGTATTAAGAGGATTTTACCTCCTATCGTTTTTCCAAAATCTTTGAGTAATTTCTTCTACTCCTTAATAACTTGTGGTATGACATTTCGGTTTAAAGTAATGAGCATCTAATATTCCATATTTGTCATGTTTAGTCTAATAGATGATGAAACCACAGTCAAGCTTTTTGTTGTAAATTCACAGTTGTGGAAAGTCAGAGAAAATTTTTTAGCAAAGTGGTTGTGTAAAACTTTGTTGTGCCCATACGTCTTTTGAATTCTTCAACGCCCGGCAATCCCACACTTGAGCCCAGGTTGTAGAATTTGAACCCCCGGGATTTAAGCTCTTCTACGACCCTGTAATGGAGCAAATTATTGGGTCTCAAATGTAAAAACTCTCTCTTTGATACTCCGTAGTGGTAAAAGGCATATCTTTTACCAAAAACGATAAAAACATGGGCGATGGGTTCTGTCCCATATAGTGCCGTGTACAATCCGGCTATTTTTTTTCTAATGAGATCATTAAAGAAAAAATCTTTACCAATGAGCCTTTTATCCACCCAATCCCTTCTTTTAAAGAATTCATTCAGGAAGATCTTCAAAAAATCTGGTGAGTCACTGACGGTTACCCCTTCTCTTATCGCTTTTTTTGCACCCCTTACAAAATTGTCAGATAAGACGTTACCTTTATCGAGGTCAATCACATGGGTAAAGCCCTCGATCTTTTTAAAACCTTCAAAGGAAATTGATTGTAGTTCGTTAAATGGGTCGAAATTGATAACAATCTTTTTGAAATGTTTTTTTAAGAAGTTGAGAAATTTCTGAATGCAATCATGCGATGGGGTACCTTTTATAGGGATAGGTCCTCCGTATGTTCCAAGAGGACCACTATATAGAGCTTTAAAGAGAAGGATGGAAGAGGTGAGATATGGGAACAGAAAGTATGAATCTCCACAATTAACCAGGAATGCACCTATTTTATAATTTTTCCTCAGTTTTTCATAGGATTCGAGCCATCCGGGAGAATAAAATGGTGGGTAAGTTTCAAGATTGTCTAAAATTTTTTGCCACTGGGTTTTGTCTATTTTTTCAAATTGCAATGTATTTTACCTCAAGATTCTTGTAGAGTTACTGAAGTTGTTGCATTTCGCATGAATTGATATAATTTTAAATAATTAGCTAAGTGGTATCTACCTCTCAATTATATCCAGTACGATGAGGAGGAAGGGGTATAAAAGAAGGATCACCGCTTTTGCTATCCCTGTTTTTTGCCACAAAGCAAAATCATTATGCTGCCTCATGCGTAATTATCTGGTATAAATTTTTTGTGGGGCTGCACCGAAGGTGCAGCCCCACATCCTTTAAATCCAATCCAATTTTGATAAATGACATTTCTATTCGAATTCAGCCGTCCCGGTTTTCCGTCTTCTTAAATCCTCCGCTAAGAGATTCACTTTCCTCTCAGGAATGCCCTTGCAATGGTAAGTCTATGGGCCTCTGATGTTCCCTCGTAGATTTCTGTTATTTTCGCGTCTCTGTAATGTCTTTCTGCATCAAAATCTTCTGTGTAGCCGTAACCTCCGTGAACCTGAATAGCTTCACGTGTAACCCTCATGGCCACATCAGATGCAAAAAGTTTTGCATAAGCCGAGGCCACCACGTAGTTTTCTCCCCTATCTTTCAGGAATGCTGCCTTGAGATAAAGGAGACGTGCAGCCTCTATCAGCATGGCCATGTCTGCAATTTTCCATTGAATGGCCTGGAATTCTGCGATCGGGCGGCCAAATTGCTTTCTTTCTTTTGCATAGGCAATGGATTCCTCAAATGCAGCCTGAGCTATTCCTACGGCCTGTGCAGCAATGCCAATTCTTCCTCCATCGTAAGCATCGAGTGCAATGTAGAATCCCTTCCCTCTTTCTCCAAGCATATTTTCGTCGGGAACCCTCATATCCTCAAATATTAATTCTGATGTTGATGAAGCCCTGATTCCCAACTTATGTTCAATTTTTCCGATAGAAAAGCCGGGCGTGTCTCTTTCTACTATGAATGCTGAAAGCCCTTTATGCCCCAGCTCCTCATCTGTTTTTGCAAAGATTAGATATATACCAGCTTCACGACCATTTGTGATGAAAATCTTCCTGCCGTTAATGACCCACTCGTTGCCATCCTTGACGGCTTTGGTTTTAATTCCTGCAATGTCTGTTCCGGCCTCAGGCTCGGTCATCCCATGTGCGCCAAGTGCCTTTCCTGAGGCAAGGAGAGGCAGGTATTTCTTCTTCTGTTCTTCTGTACCGTATTTGAGGATTGGATCTACAACGAGAGACGTGTGGGCGGACATTATAACACCTGTTCCGGCACAGGCACGGGAAATTTCCTCAACCATTAGGGCGTAACTGACCACGTCCATTCCGGCCCCACCATATTCGGTTGGAACATAAACACCAAACATTCCTAACTCTGCCATCTTTTTCACAATTTCTGCTGGAAATTTAGCTTCCCTGTCAAGCTCACGTGCAACAGGTTTTATCTCCTTCTCGGCAAAGTCCCGTGCCATGTCCCTTGCCATTTTTTGTTCTTCTGTTAGCTCAAAGTTCATAACTCACCTCCTCAAAATCATTTCATATTTTTTCTTCTCTGGTGCATCAAATAACAATCTGTTTATAAAAGAATGAAAGAATTTTTCCCCATTTTTTAAATCGTCAAAAACAAAGATAATCCTTCTAAAAATCAGTAAAATCGAGATTAGGAAGATGGCATCAATGTTCTCTACCGTGAGGAATTTGGCAACAACGGAAGTAAAGATTATTGCTATGAAAGTTCCGAGCGCAGACTCTTTGAGGACGATACTAATGATGGAGATTGCTACGAATACAGTAAAGAGAGGAGGACTTAAATACAACAGAATGCCGAGTGTGGGAGCGATTCCACGTCCACCATGAAAAGCAAGGAAAATGGGGAAGCAGTGCCCAATCACTATGGATAATAACGATAGATTGAGGATAAAGAGGTTATTAGTGAGCATTGATAGTAAGAATGCGCCAACTACTCCCTTTAAGAAGTCAAGAATACCGGAGATAACCCCCACAGTTAACCCCGCGCTTCTGATGGCATTTGATCCACCAACGTTGCCGGTTCCAGATCTTCTTACATCTACTCCACGGAAAAGTTTTGGCAGGATATATGAAAATGGGATACTTCCTATTAAATAACCTGTGACAATCGCCAGCACACATGAAGTATAAAACCTTAATTTAAAAAAATCTACGTCAAAGTGGCATCAATAAAGGTTTTTACCATTTATAACGTGTCTCTGGTGGGAGCAGATGCTATTTGATGTTCCTCGTATAGTTTGCAACCTTGAATTTTAACTTTCCCACGGGAGTGTCGATCATAGCATAGCCAGTGGCTTTAAATAGTACGGATTTTCTTTTTATAGCACTGCTTAGAGATTGAGAGAGTTTATCCCAGTCGAGGTGTAGGGGAATGGTGAATATAGCTGTACCACTGGCAGGTACCTTTAAAGTTTTGTTTAGTGCAGCTTTTCCAACTTTTACATTGTTGGCGAAAATATCCACTACAAATCCTGCTAAAACTGCATTTACCTGATTGGGATTTCGAGCCCGAAAATTAAGGTCGAGGTCCACACCTTTCAACGTGATATTTTTAACATTCACATTCAGGAATTTGATTTTTAAATCTTTTATCGCTACTATCTGTCTGATCTGAGTGCAGGACACGAGTAGCACAAGAATGCCAAAAACAAGAACTAATTTTTTCATAATGGAGAATTTTAATGTAAATAGTCAGGATGGTCACCAATTGTTTTAAACATATCCATGATGTAGAAGAGGGTAGAACGTAAGTAACATGGAAAAACAATATTTAAGGGTTACAGGTACTCAATTGGTAGAGACGCATTTAATCTCTTGAATTTATCAGACCAATTAAGAGAAATTTTGACTATTCTTTACTCTTATCATGTCCCCCGCATTTAAAAAGGTCAGTCTCCACTGAAGTCTTCTATTTTATGGTGTTTTAATATTTTCCCTTCCACCATAAAAATAACATCTTCTGCAATGTTTGTTGAAAGGTCTGCTATCCGCTCGAGGTTTCGAGAAATTCTAATTAGATGTATAGCACGCTCTATCGTGGAAGGATCTGATGCCATGTAAGTTATGAGTTCTCTTAAAACCTGATCCCTCAGATTGTCCACGATATAGTCCCTTTCGCAAACCGATTTTGCGAGCTTCGGATCGTTTTTCATAAAAGCATCTATTGAGTCTTTAAGCATGCGAATCGCTTCATCAGACATTCTTGGAATGTCTATCAGGGGTTTTACAGGTGGTTTGTCTATGAGGAATAGTGCACTTTGAGCGATGTTAACAGCGAGATCACCTATTCTTTCAAGATCATCATTCATTTTCATTATGGTTAAAACCGTCCGCAAATCTCTGGCCTCAGGATGTAATAAGGCAATAATTTTGATGCACAATTCGTCCATTTCTATTTCGAAATCATTCATGCGCGGTTCATGGTACTCGATAACTTCCACCAGGGGTTTCCCATTTCTTTCGACCAGTCCTTTTATGCTTTTTTCAACCATATTCTGGGCCAGGATAGCCTCTTCTATTAATTTTCCTTCCAGTTCTTTTATTTTTGCTCTTAACATCCAGACCTCCCTTTTATTTAACCGAATTTCCCTGTGAGGTATTCTTCGGTCTTTTTGTGTTTTGGTGCGACAAAAATTCTTTCAGTTGGGCCAAACTCCATCAGTTCACCAAGATAAAGGAAAGCCGTGTAGTCTGATACTCTCGCAGCCTGAGATATGTTGTGTGTAACGAGTACTATGGTCACGGTTTCTTTTAATTCCACGATCAATTCTTCGATTCTCGATGTTGCCTTTGGGTCAAGGGCTGATGTGGGTTCGTCAAGCAGAAGGATTTCCGGTTTCATTGCAAGTGCCCTTGCTATGCAGAGCCTCTGCTGCTGCCCCCCGGATAGGAATGTGCCTTTCCTGTGAAGTACATCTTTGACCTCGTCCCACAAAAAAGCCTTTTTTAGAGCTTCCTCAACAATTCTGTCCTTTTCATTCCTTTTAAGTTTTATCCCATTAAGAGTATATCCAGCAATTACATTATCATAGATACTCATAGTAGGGAACGGGTTGGGTCTCTGGAACACCATGCCTATTTTTCGCCTTACAATCGTTGGATTCATTCTGTAAATGTCTTCTCCATTTAGATAAATGTGTCCTTTGTAAATAGCATCTGGATTTAGTTCGTGAATACGGTTTATGCACCTGATCAATGTGGATTTTCCACAGCCAGAAGGGCCCATTATTGCTGTGACTTTCTTCTCCGGTATTTCGAGGTTTATCCCTTTAAGTACATAGTTGTTGCCGTAGCCTGCAGAAAATTTTTCTATTTTTAAAATTTTGTTTTCCATTTTTTACCTGCCACCTTTGTTAATAAGTTTAGGCCGAGTACAATCACTATGAGAACCAGAGAGGTGCCCCATGCGATTTTGTGCCATTCATCATAAGGACTCATGGCATAATTGAAGATCAAAAGTGGAAGGGCATCCACCGGTTTTGCTGGGTTGAGATTTACATAGGGGTTTCCAAAGGCAGTAAAGAGTAGAGGAGCAGTCTCGCCAACGATTCTTGATATACCTATGATAATTCCCGAAAGAATCCCTCCAGCACTTGCAGGTATAATAACCTTAAGAATGGTTTTTGTGTAGTTAGCACCGAGTGAGAAACTCGCCTCCTTCAGGGAGAAAGGGATTAATCTAACCGTTTCTTCTGTTGTTTTTATGATCATGGGTAGCATCATTATTGATAGGGCGACCGCTCCGGAAAAGGCAGAAAATCCGCCCATTGGTTTTACCACCCACAGATAAGCCAGGATACCAACTACAATTGACGGTAGTCCCTGAAGTACATTCACAAGGGTTCCGAGAAATTCCGTAAATTTGTTTTTAACTTCAGCTAAAAATATCCCTGTAGCTACTCCTACAGGAATAGCGAGAGTACTGGCTAAAATAACCAGCATGAATGTACCTATTAGTGAGTTGAGTATCCCACCTCCGGATTCTCCTGGCGGTTGGGGTAATCGAAGGAAGAATTTGAGGGTGATGACTGAAGCTCCATTTTTCACTATCTGCAGGATGATCATTAACAGAGGCACGATTGACAGGAATGCAAGTGAATAAACGAGGATTTTAAACAAGCTGTCTTTTATGATTCTAACATTATCTCTCATTTTCTACTCTCCACCCTGAATTTGTTCACTACAATGTTACCCAGCAGGTTTATGAGGAAAGTAAAGATGAAAAGCCACAGACCGATTTGAATGAGAGAACTCAGATGGATGTCTTTTGTCGCTTCTGTAAATTCGTTGGCAATAACAGAAGCCATTGTGTTGGCGGGACTGAAAATATTTTTTGGCATAAAGTTAGAGTTTCCAATAACCATAGTTACGGCCATCGTTTCTCCGAATGCCCTTCCGAATGCCAGGAGAATACCCGCAAAAATTCCTGAACGGGCATATGGGAGAATGATTTTGAAGATGACTTCTCTTGTAGTAGCACCTAATGCAAATCCGGCTTCTTTTATGTCTTCTGGTACCATGCTAATAACTTCTCTCGAAATTGAGGATGTGTATGGAATAATCATAATTGCCAGCACAATAGATGCTGTGAGAATGCCAACACCATAGGGCAGGATCCCAATTTTTATCTCCATTTTTCTCATCAGAGGTACAAGAGAAAATAGCCCCCAGAACCCATAAATGATAGATGGAATCCCTGCCAGCAGATCAGTGGCATAAGACAGACTGTTTTTTAGAAAACCGTCAGGGAGGTATACACCAACTAACAGGGCAATGGATATAGAGAATGGTAGAGAAATGAAAAGAGCGAGGATGGAGGTAGCCAGGGTCCCAGTTATGAAGGGTAGCGCGCCGAACTTCTCACTCACAGGATTCCAGACTGGTGAAAGGATGAATTTTAGTCCAAACTGTCTAATCGATAACCAGCTTGCGCGGAAAAGAGAAATAAAGCTAAAAACAACGAGCAGGGCCACAATGACCCCGCCCGTGTATAACATCGCCTTAAAAATGCTGTCAGATTTCATTTCCACAGATGTTTACCTTCGTAGGTGATGGATTTAATTATAGCTTCGGCTTTCTTCCGGGCTTTTGGCGAAAGTGGTGCGTAATGGAGAGGCTCGGAATACTTCTGTCCCTCATGAGTCATCCACCAGAGGAGTTTAACAAGCTCCTTTGCTTTTTCTTCATTTAGACCACCGTCTTTGAGGTCTTTGTAAACAAGGATCCATGTAAATCCTGATATAGGATAACCGTAACTGGCCTCTGTATTTGTTAAAGAGACCCTCATATCATCAGGCAGTTTGATATCAGCGGCTAGACTCACGGATTTTATGCTCGGCTCTATGAAGTTGCCACTCTTATTCTGAACCACTGCGTATGGCATGTTATTGTTAAGAGCATAAATAAGCTCTACATAACCAATTGCACCTGGAATCTGTTTGATAAGCCCTGCAACACCCGGATTTCCCTTTGCCCCCAGACCCGTGGGCCAGTTGAGTGATTTCCCTCTTCCCACCTTTTCTTTCCACTCATTACTTACTTTACTTAAGTAATCGGAAAAAATGAATGTTGTTCCACTCCCATCAGAACGGTGAACCACGACAATTGCCATATCGGGTAGTTTTATATCCGGATTTATGGCCCTTATCCTTGAGTTATTCCACTTCTTTATTTTCCCGAGAAAAATATCTGCTATAACATCAGGTGTAAGCTTGAGTTTTGGATTCCCGGGTAGATTGTATGAAATGACAACTGCGCCTGCTACCATTGGAATGTGCACTATTGGAGCAGGGAATTTTTTGAGTCCTTTGTCATCAACGTAGGCATCGGAAGCTCCAAAATTCACCGTTTTGGCTATTAACTGCCTGATTCCACCGCCAGAACCTATTGCCTGATAGTTAATTTTTATACCGTACTTCTGGTGATAAACACTAAACATCTTGGAGTACAGGGGATAGGGGAATGTGGCTCCTGCCCCAGTGAGTGTGACAGCTGCGTTTACACCTGATACCATGGTGGTTGCGAGCACTATTATTTTTACAACCTTCATTTCTATTACCTCCCTTTTCAATCCATCCAGTTTTTTGGACTTCTTTAGTTCGGTGAATATTGTGCTCCAGAACAGTTAATACGGTATTATCCCAGTGTTAAGTTTTCGTTAAGAGATCATGAGTATTCTTAACCTCACCGGTAATTTATAATATTAGAACAGATGAAGACAAAAAGATTGGTTGACATCGTAGATGATGAGGAAGACATTCTGGAATTGGTGGCTATCCACCTTGATCGATCTGGATTTTTGGTAAGGAGATTCCCATCAGCAGAGCCTTTTCTAAAGGATATAGCTACCAGGAGACCAGACCTGATTATACTTGATCTGATGCTACCTGACATTGACGGTATAGAAGTGTGCAAATTCCTTAAATCTCATGAAGATTACAGGGATATCCCGATCATTATGCTAACCGCCAGGGCAACAGAGACTGACAAAGTCCTCGGGCTTGAGCTCGGCGCGGATGACTATGTGACCAAGCCATTTTCACCCAGGGAATTGGTGGCACGTGTAAAAGCTGTGCTGCGTCGAAGGGTGCAGAATGATGAGAAAAAGATACAGATTGGAGAAATCCTGTTAATAGACCCAAATAAATTTGAGGTATATGTAGAAGGCAGTCGAGTGGATTTGACTCCCACAGAATTCAAGATCCTTAAAATGCTATCTGAGAAAAGGGGCTGGGTATTCTCAAGGAAACAGATACTCGAGGAGCTATGGGGATACGATAAAATAGTATTTGACAGAACCGTCGATGTTCACATAAAAAATCTTAGAGAAAAGCTTGGAAAAGCAGGAAAATTTATTAAAAATGTGCGAGGAGTTGGTTACAAATTAGAAGAGTGAAAGACTCAATTTTTGTAAAAATATTCACCAGTTTCCTTCTTGTAATCCTCGTATTCTCAACTTCCATAGCTCTTTTCGCTGAAAGGAGAATAAAAAGCCATTATCTAAAAACTCTATCGTCGGATTTGAGGAAAATTTCATATCCACTTAGCCTTAACATAAAGCCTTTAATTGAGGGTAAAAAATTCCTCGAACTTGATTCTCTTGTGAAGGTTGTTGGAAGAGAGATAAATGTGAGGATTACAGTCATCGCTCCAGATGGAACAGTGCTGGCAGACTCAAAGAAAAATCCACGCTTAATGGAAAATCACGGGAAGAGGCCAGAGGTTCTTGAGGCATTCTCTAAAGGTTACGGGCAGTCTCTTAGATATAGTACTACGATGAAAAAGAAAATGCTTTATGTTGCAACTCCTATTAAATCCCATATGAAGATCATTGGAATTCTAAGGCTGAGTCTGTTCCTAAGTGATATAAAACTTCTTGTAAATAGTTTGTCTCGAGATATGCTTTATATGATACTTGTAATATCCCTTTTGTCACTTCTGGGAGCTTATTTCCTTGCAAAAGGCTTTTCCAATCCAATCAGGGAACTTGTGGATGTATCAAACAAGCTTGCACTCGGTGATTTTTCCGTAAAAGCTTCAATTCGTAGAAAAGATGAAATTGGAAAACTTGCTGCAAGTTTTAATGAAATGGGTGAAAAGATTAAAGACCTATTCGATAGAGTTAAGCTTAAACAGGAAGAACTGGTTGCAATACTTTCGTCTCTCTCAGAGGGGCTTATAGTTATCGATGGAGACGGAATAATAGAACTCTCTAATCAGAGTTTTAGTAGAATCGTTGGTGAGAACTTGCAGGGTAAGCATTATGCTGGAGCTTTAAGAGATCCGAAACTTATAAAATGGATCAGGAAAGCTATAAATGAAAAGAAGACTATTACAAGAGAAGTTGAATTTCATGACAGTGCCTTTTTGATGAGTATAACCCCGATGCTTCCTGAAGATAAATATATAGTTGTACTTCATGATATAACTGAATTAAAGGCGGTAGAAAAAATAAAAAAGGATTTCGTCGCAAATGTTTCTCACGAACTGAGGACGCCTCTGACAGCTATAAAAGGATATGTAGAGACACTTGAGGACGAAGTTCAAGGGGATGCAAAAACATATCTGAAAATTATCAAAAAACACACTGAACGAATAATTAACATAGTTAAGGATCTATTAACACTGGCAGAAGTTGAGGATAAAGGTCTGGAACCAATTCTCAAAGATATCCCACTTGAAGGGTTTCTTGAAAATGTTGTTAAAATTTTCAAACCAAGGGCTATTGAGAAAGGGCTGGAGCTGAAATTTATTCCATATTCCAGCCCAACTATAAAGGGAGATCCATTCAAGCTCGAGCAGGTATTTATAAACCTGATAGACAATGCTATCAAGTATACAGATAAAGGGGGAGTTTCAGTTATCCTGAAGCAAGATAACCATTATGCCGTTGTTGAGGTTATTGATACCGGATTAGGAATTCCCGAAAAGGAAATACCGCGTATTTTTGAACGGTTTTATGTTGTAGATAAGTCCCGATCAAGAAAACTTGGCGGTACAGGACTGGGTCTTTCTATCGTTAAACACATTGTACTTCTTCATGGAGGAAAAATTGAAGTTGAAAGTAAGCCGGGACATGGGAGCAGGTTTATAGTTAAATTACCAATCCCCTCGTAAATAAAAAGAATGGAGTACCAAACCACATAAGGTCTGACGATAAAAAACTTAGTCGCAGGGTAAAGTTTGTTAAAAGCGTTGAAAGTGCTTATATGAAAAAATGAGAGGTGTACGGATCTTCTATTTTACATGATTTCCTCATCAATCTACTACTGCAAGTAGGCGATATTTGACAGAAAGCAGGGTGGGTGATAAAATTAAACTATGTTTACGATTTTACTGTTGATTTCGCTTCTCGGATCTCCTGCAACGCCACCAGTAAATTCGCAAACCCCAACTGTAGCCAGGATCAGTTTCTTGAAACCCTCAGGAGTCAGGTTCTTCACCATGGCTGATTCCAGAGGAAACTTGATCACAGGTAATAGTTTTTACTTCGATTATGGGAAAAATTTGAGAGTGGGACTGGGTGTTATCAGTTATTCACGTCTCACAGGTGGTTTGAAATTCGGCACCACATTGGGGATTCTGTCCCTTGAGTATTCTAAAGAAATTTTTGGGGGTAAAATTTACCTGAATTTTGAGAAAGCTTTTCCACTGGATATGAAAACGAGTAATCCGTTCTGGAAAAACTGATGACCTCGTATAAGGAACTGCGGGAGGGTATTTATCAGGCATTTGTGAATCTTGTTGACCTGAAATTATTGTCCCTGCTCGTTTATGGAGAGGCAAGAGGTGAATCACTGGATTGTAAGGCAGCTGTTGCCTGGGTTGTCCTAAACAGGGCTAAAAAGAGTGGATGGTTTGGAGATACTTTTAAAGATGTGATCCTCAAACCTTACCAGTTTTACTGCTTCCTGCCCGGAGATCCAAATTTCTTAAAGCTCGAAGAAATTTCTCGCGAGTTTGATTCATTTCTGCGAAATGATAAGGTTTTTAGAGAGTGTTCCTTTATAGCAAGAGGAGTGCTGGAAGGATGGATAAGCAACGTGACTCATGGAGCTCTCTACTACCATTCAAGGGAAATTAGCCCTATATGGTCTTCTTTCTATACAAAGAAGACCGAGATAGGAAATCACATTTTTTACTTATAGGTGAACCTGAACCAGTTTAAAAACCCTGCACTTGCTTCCTTTTTGGCGTTTGGGATAGGTATTTCTACTGGTCTGATTAAGAGTGATTTATACAGCAGTTTGATAATCATATCCACGGGTATATTTTTAATAATTGCAAAAATCTTTCCCTACTGGATACTCGTTGTCCTCGGCTTTTTGTACGTAAGGATTGATATTGCCAGATTGCAGGACAACTCACTGAAGGAGTTTATTAACCGAAAGGTGATCGTGTTCGGGAAGATCGTTGATAACAGGTTTGTGGTAAGTGATAGCATTATCTCCATGGATAAGGTTCTCTATGAGAAGACGAAACTTTTTATTTCCTCACGTATTCCTGTTGGATGTGGAAAAGTTAAAATGGCGGGGTTGATACGCAGAGCAAGAGGCAGTTTTAGAACGTATCTCATATCCAATAGGGCTTCCGGTGTAATATATCCTATCTCATACAAGATATATCCCGATAAGATATGCTCAATCAGAAATCATATTCGCGAAATTATACGAAACAATTCCTGGAGCGACGTGAATTTCGAGATTTTTCGCGCGCTTTTTCTTGGTGAGAGATTAGGGGTTCCAGAGAATGTGCTCGAAATTTTCAAGCGTACTGGCACCATGCATATTCTCGCTCTCTCTGGTCTTCATGTTGGCATAATTACCCTCGTGATTTTTTCCATTATTTTGATGTTTAGAAGTGGAGAGGGAATTTCCCTAATCCTTACAGTCGTTGCTTTGAGTTTTTATCTTATTCTCGTTGGATTTAAGTCCTCTCTTTTCAGGGCCTATCTTTTCTTTGTATCTCTGATAATTGCAAGACTTGCTGGCAGGAAGATTAAGTACTTGAACGTATGGGGTTTTGCTGGATTGATTTCGTTGATATACAGTCCACTGTGGTTATTAAATCCCGGATTCCAGTTCTCTTATCTTGCAACACTGGGCATAATTCTTTCACTTAAATTTAACCTCAGAGGTGTTCCTGGGTACATACTGACCCTATTCCTGACATCTTTGGCGGCCACGATGTTTGTTTCACCTTTGCAAATTTACTACTTTAAAATGTTTACACCTGTTTCGATTTTTGCCAATATTCTCGTTATTCCATTGGTATTTGTCGTTCTTTCCGAAATTATAACAGGATTATTATTTACCGTGGTGCACCTTGGTTTAATAGGAAAATTGTTTTTTAATGTAGGTAATCTTGCGTTAAATATTCTTTTATGGGGTCTCAAAGTTATCGCGAGGCTTCCGGGAACGTTTGTCTACGATAAATCTCCAATAAATATGTTTCAGGTTGTGATTTTAATCACTTTTTTCACTGTGCTTTTCATGGGTATAGGAAGAATGGTTTCTGAAATACAAAAACCAGGATAGAGAAATCAACATAAGTAGAATGGCTATCACGTGAGCAATCTTAACGCCAAATAGTCTCCAGGTGTCAAACCTCAGAAATTCAACAAAATAACGACCGAGAGAGTAAAGTCCAAGGTAGGCAAAAAATACGTCCCCGTCCTTTTTCTTTTTTGCGGATTTGAATTTAATGAGAAATATAAAAACGAGGAAGTCCCAGATAGATTCATAGAGGAAAGTTGGGTGATAATACGCATATTGGGCGTATTCTTCAAATCTGTACTGTGGTGGAATAAACATCTTCCAGGGAAGATTTGTAGGGACACCATACGCCTCATGGTTAAAGAAGTTACCCCATCTTCCCAGTGCCTGGCCAAAGATGAGCCACGGGGATGTTATATCTGCGAGTAAGAGGAAGGGCATATTGTATTTTTTGCAAAGAATGTATCCAACCAGCAGGGCTCCGATGACTCCACCATAAATGGCAAGTCCCCCGTGCCAGGTTTTAAATATCTCGGCGGGATGTAGTTTGTAGTAATCCCAGGATGAAAAGACATGATACAGTCTTGCTCCGATGAACCCAGCTATGGCAGACCAGAAGATAATTTTGTCAAAATTGTCCTCGTTTAGTCTGTACTTTCTCACATCTTTGTGCGCAAAAATGAGACCTATGAGGAATGATATTGCGATAAAGAAACTGTACCATTTGATACCAAAATTTCCTATTCTAATTAGATAGGGTGAGACATCTTTTGTCCCAATGAATACCTGATGCAAAAAGGTGTAGAGCCATATTATAAATATGACAGCTATGATTGATAGACCTATTGTTATAATTTTTTTATTTTTCATACAGCCTTTTTGAGAAACTTTTTGAATATATCGTAAAGCTGATAAAGGGAACGAATACTCACCCATTCATCTTTTGCGTGGATATTACCTCCCACAGGATAAGTGATTATCGTGGGAATACCCTTTTCAGAAAAGAATCTTCCGTCGGTTGCACCGTGTTCCACTGCAAATTTTGCCTCTCTCCTGAGAACTTCCTCTGTGGCTTCTTTGAATTTGACCACCATTGGATGATCCTTCGGTGTTGATACCACCTCTCCGTATGAGAGAAGCTCAACTTTGACGTTACCACTGGCTTTTTCGAGGACATAAGTGTGCATTTTTGATACAGTCCATGGCTCGACAAATCTAATGTCAAGATCCATTTCAGCTTTATCGGGAACGATATTGGCGGCCTGACCACCTTTCATAACCCCGAGATTTATGGTATTGTGCCAGTGATCAGGATCTCCACATGGTTCCTTAGGGAAATCATTCTTTAGCTCTTCGTAAAAGTCTATAAGTTTATCGAGGGCATTAACACCTTCCCATGGCCTCGAGCCATGTGTGGAGGCTCCAAGAGCGGTGACGTGTAAATGGAGTACTCCCTTTCCTTTAATAATCAAATCAAAGTTTTCTCCTCCGTCGGGGATAATTGCAAAATCTGCTGAGAATCCTTCCTCCTTGAGTAGATATTCCACTCCGTCTTTAGAGCCGACTTCTTCATCGGTAGTTAACATAAGAGAGATTGGTAATTTCCGGTCTTTCATGTCTTTGAAAAGCTGGATCATGACCGCATCAGGTCCCTTCATGTCCAGAGCACCCCTACCAAAGAGTTTG
>JALSOD010000021.1 GCA_026986655.1 Caldifarciminota bacterium
GATTTCAACAACTTTGTCGGTGAGGACGGAGAGAATCGCAAGACTCATCGCTATTCTGTGATCGTTGTGAGATGAGAGCCTGGCTGAATTTTTAAGCGTCGGTTTCAGCACAATAAACCCGTCTGGTAGTTCTTCAATGTCGGCACCGAGTTTTTTTAGCTCGGTAACAATGGAATTTATTCTATCGCTCTCCTTAAATCGGAGTTCTCTTGCGTCTTTCAACATAGTTTCACCTTCGGCAAAAATTCCGAGTACTGCAACGAGAGGGAGCTCGTCAATGGCAAGAGGGATCAACGCTCCATCAATGAGTGTGCCGTGTAAATCTTTGCATGTCTTGACATGTATATCTCCAACCGGCTCGGGCTCATCCACTGTCCGGGTTATTTTTACACTGCAGCCCATTTTTTCAATGATTTTTAGAAATCCGGTACGTGTGGGATTCAAATTAACGTTTTTTATAGTTAACTCAGCATCCGGATGAAGGAGAGCAAGTGTAATAAAATAGGCGGCGGCTGAGAAGTCACCGGGAACCTTAAGGTTTATAGGGGATAGTTCTGATTTTTCAATTATAATAGTTTGGCCATTTTTCTTTATCCTTGCTCCCATAAATTTGAGCAGTCTTTCAGTGTGGTCGCGTGTTGGGGACGGTTCAATCACCTCAGTTTTACCTTCAGCGTTTAAACCCGCGAGTAAAATGGAAGATTTAACCTGAGCCGAGGCAATCGGGAGTTCATATCTTATACCCTTTAAACTGCCCCCCTGGACGGCAATCGGGAGGTTGTTTGCGTTATTACGCCCTATGATTTTTGCTCCCATGAGTGACAGTGGAACGGTAACTCTTCTCATTGGACGTTTTGAGAGAGATTCATCTCCACAGAATACCGAGAAAAGACCGAGGCCCGCCACTACACCCATCATCATTCTGACAGTTGTGCCTGAGTTACCGGAGTAGAGTGGAAAGATTGCCTCGTGAAGATTCCCGCCTCTCACAGTGATTCCTCGATTTTTCTCTTCAATCTTTGTTCCAAGGGCTTCAAGGATGTTTCGGGTTCTTGTAACGTCATCCGATGGAGAGATATTTTCAATATAACTTTCCTCAAGTGAGAGTGCAGGAAGGATTAGAGCTCTATGGCTTATAGATTTATCGGAAACGACTTCGATTTCTCCTCTTACACACATGATTATGCAACACTCAATCCTGCTTTTTCAGGAACGATTTTCTTCCCGAGAACCTCACCAATTTCCCTCAAATCGTCCATCATCTGTGCGAACTGTTGGAAATCGAGGGTTTGTCTGCCATCGGATAGAGCCTTTTCAGGATTCATGTGCACTTCAACCATAATACCGTCTGCACCGACTGCGAGGGAAGCCTTGGCCAGTGGAGGAACAAGCTCTCTCTTGCCTGCGGCGTGCGAGGGGTCTACCAGTATAGGTAAATGACTCAACTGTTTTATCAGAGGCACTGCTGAGATATCGAGTGTGTTGCGGGTATAGGTTTCAAACGTTCTGATACCGCGCTCACACAGGATAACGTTGGGGTTTCCTTCAGCGAGTATGTACTCTGCTGCAAGTAAGAATTCTTCGATTTTTGCCATCAATCCCCTTTTCAAAAGGACTGGTTTGTGGGTTTTCCCCACAGCTTTGAGGAGTGCAAAATTTTGCATATTTCTTGCCCCAATCTGAAGAATATCTGCGTACTCTGCCACAAGTGGTACAAGTTCTGTGTTCATTACCTCAGTTACCACGGGTAGACCGTATTTTTCGCCTGCCTCTTTCAGGTATTCGAGCCCCTTTACGCCAAGACCCTGGAATGAGTATGGTGACGTTCTTGGCTTGAATGCTCCGCCGCGCAGAGCACGGGCACCATGCTCTTTCACAAAATGAGCTATCTCCATGACCTGATCGTAGGATTCTACCGAGCATGGACCTGCTATGACAAAAAAGTTTCCATTTCCTATTCGTTCTCCCTTGACCTCGACGATTGTACCCTCAGGTTTCATCTCTCTTGCTGCGAGCTTGAAAGGTTTCAGTATTGTTATAACGTTTTCGACACAGTCAAGGCTTTCGACTCTCTCTCTGGCGAGTTTCCTTTCGTCTCCGATTATGCCGATTATCGTTCTCTCTTCACCTACAGAGACATGGACTTTGAAGCCCATATCTTCGACGATGGACTTCACTTTTTCAATTTCCCTGTGGCCAGCGCCTTTTTTGAGTACGATCACCATTTTAAGAACCTCCTTAAAATAAAAAATCCCCACCTCTTCTCTGTTTCTCTTATTCGAGAAGGGATGGGGATAAAAGGTTATTCAGTGGGATAGATGGGTTCCCCTATCCCCTCTCATTGAGGGGATAGTAATAAAATCGAGTAAAGTAAAACCTTACGGAACCCATCGTGGTATAATGATAAAACACAAGTGAATAAAAATTCAACCCTTTGTGGGGAGTGTTCGAAAAATGCAGGCTAAAACATGTTGAGAGTTTAGGAATTCTCTGTTTTCCCATAAATTCTCCTTAACTAAGGGGGATTTTGAGAATCATCCTGTGTCCCCCTTTTCACAAAGGGGATTTTAAAACCCAAATTCCCCCCTCGCATGCGGAGGAACTATGAGGGATGTCAAAATCCTATTGATTATATGGAATTCGGTTTAGTATCTAAAAAATTTTTTGAACAGCATAACACTTTCAGGTGAAAGCGATATACCTTTTTAACAAAGTTGCTTTTATTCTATGATTTTTCCATCCCGGATCCTGATTATCCTGTTTGTCCGCTCACTTATTTCAGGGTCGTGGGTAACTATGATGATGGTGCGTCCTTCTCTGTTTAACTCCTCAAACAGATTCATTATTTCCTCCCCGGTTTTTGTATCGAGGTTACCTGTGGGCTCATCAGCCAATACTATTTTTGGGTCATTAGCGAGTGCTCTTGCTATGGCAACCCTCTGGGCCTCACCGCCTGAAATTTCGGTTGGATGGTGAAAAGCTCTGTGCTTTAAGCCCACACGTTCGAGGAGTTCAAGAGCCCTCTGCCTTCTTTGTTTTGATGGTACGCCAGCGTACGTCATAGGGAGCTCTACATTTTCGACATTTGTTATCCGTGGAAGAAGGTTGAAACTCTGGAATACAAAACCGATCTTTCTCTTACGAATCTCGGCCAATTCGTCTTCATTCAATTTTGAAATATCTACCCCTTCGAGAAAGTATTTACCCGATGTCGGAGTATCAAGACAGCCAAGTATGTGCATAAGGGTCGACTTACCAGAGCCTGATGGCCCCATGATAGAGACATACTCGCCATCCTCGATCATTAATGAAACTCCACGCAGGGCTGGAACTTCAACGGCGTCAAGTGTGTAGACTTTCACAAGATCAACTGTTTCAATCAGGCTCATTTCTTCCTTTTGAAACGGAAAAATTCTTTTCTGGAGACAATTTTAACCCGCTCTCCGTCGTGGAGATTTTTTAGAACTTTAAATGGACCGACGAGAACTGTATCTCCCTCGGATAAGCCCTTTTTAACTTCCACAAAATTTTCTCCAGAGATTCCGAGTTTGACTGGCCTTAGATGTGCAGCTCCGTTTTTATAAACAAAGACAACATCCCGTCTCTTCCCATGAATAATTCTTGTACCAAGTGCTGCCATTGGAAGTTTGAGAACATTTTCTTTTACCCCTACAATGATATCGCAGGAGGCTGACATCCCTGGTAAGAGACCGTGAGATCCACCAGTTACTGCAATGTCGACTGGATAGCTAACTGTGGTCTCGCTCCCTGATCCGCTAACCTTTGGATATCCGGCGATTACAGTTACAATTCCGTGAAAAACCGAGTCGGGCATTGCATCAACTTTTATATCCACTGAATCGCCATTTTTCACAAGCACAATCTCTGATTCATCGACTTCAGCTTTTACCAGTACACTGTCTAAATTGGCAAGAGTCATTATCTTTGTGCCCGGATTGTTAATAGTGCCAACGATTACCATTTCACCCTCTTCTTTGTCTCTGGAGAGGACAATCCCGTTGATTGGCGATCTGATCAATGTTTTCTTCAAATCTTCGAGATACTGCTCAAGGAGGAAACTATCCGCTTTGAATTGAGCTTTCAAAGAATTTAAATTCGATTCAATCTCCAGGAGATCAGATTCGGCGAACATCCCTTTCTTGTAAAGTTTTTTTGCCCTTTCGTACGATTGCTGAAGATTTGTTAATCTCGCAAGGTCGGATTCCAGCAATGCCTTTTGTCGATTAACCTTAGCTTCATAAGATTTGCTCTCAATTTTTACGAGTTTTTGACCAACTCTTACACTATCACCCACATCAACATAGAATTTTTCAATTCTGCCCATTACATCGGAGCTGATGTCGACCTGGGTAGCTGCACGAATCTCGCCTTCTGCAGAGACCTTTGTTACTATTGGCCCTCTTTTCACAATCCCGTAAAAAACTGTTTTTCCCCCACCCTCGCCACCTTTTTTCTTAATATTCAGATAAACAAATCCTGCTATTACCACAATCACGATCACAGCGATCAAAAATTTCTTCATTTCAAAACCTCCATACCAAGAAGACTCCTGAGAGTGATTAAAGCAATGAAATACTGATATTTTGCCTCGATAAAGTTTAAATGAGCCTGCTTTAATTTCAGCTCCGAATCAAAGAATTCAAGAGAGGAGATCTCACCCACTTTAAATTTCTCCTTCGACACTTCGTATAGCTTTCGGGAAAGTTTAAGATTTTCTCTTGCAACTTTAAGATTTTCGAGAGACGTCTTCCAGTTATCATATGTATCTTCGATATTTTTCAGTATCGTGTAGGCCGTTTTCTTGACGTAAAATTTTTGTAATTCTAAGTTTTTCTTCTGTAATTTAACGTTGAACGGGTAACTGTTGAATACAAAATGAAGACTGATGTAGAGTCCGGTGACATCGTGGGTGTTATTTTCATGAGGAAAGGCAGATGGGGTGGTTTCGCTGTAATTCCTTTTGTATCCAAGTGAGATTTTTGGAAGAAACGATATGATTGTGTTTCTGTACGACCATTTTGTTTCCTCGGCCTTGATTA
>JALSOD010000022.1 GCA_026986655.1 Caldifarciminota bacterium
ATCATGTTTTACTCGGATTCACAGAGGAGATGGCTGTTACTGAGGCCAACAGGTGTCTTGGCTGTGCCATCTGTATGCAGGGGTGCCCGACAGAGATGTACATCCCGCATTATCTCGAAGAGATCGCAAACAAAGAGTACAACAGGGCTGTAAATACATTTTTCATAAATAATCCATTACCCGAAATCTGTGGAACTGTCTGTACCCACAGATGTGAGAATGCCTGCGTGCTCGGAAATCGTGGTAAACCTATCCAGATCAGATTTGAGAAGGGATACGCGGCAGGACAGGTTGATGACTACGGCAAAGTCCTGAATTTGAAAAAGGCACCACCCACGGGTAAGAAGGTTGCAATCATTGGGGCAGGCCCCGGTGGACTTACGGCTGCATTTTATCTCTCACTTAGAGGACATTCCGTTACGATCTTTGAGGCTTTGAATGTCCCCGGTGGAATGATGAAGGTGGGTATCCCACGCTACAGGTTGCCTCAAAACATTCTTGATAAGGAGATCAACTTCATTCTGAGTCAGGAAAATGTGGAGATCAGGTACAACACGCGCGTTGGGAAGGACATCAGCTTCGAGGAACTCCTCGAGAAGTTTGATGCCGTTTACATTGGAGTTGGTTACAGTAAGGGAACGAAGATGGGAATACCGGGTGAGGACGCAGAGGGTGTGATGGAGGCAATTGATTTCCTGAGAGCGGTTAATCTCGGTAATCCCCCGAAGATCGGGAAGAAAATTGTGGTCGTCGGTGGTGGTGATGTGGCAATGGACGCCTCAAGGACGCCTTTCAGACTCGGAGCAGAGGAGGTTTATATCTCGTACAGAAGAAGAATCGTTGACATGCCGGCATCCGACGAGGAGAAGCACGAGGCGATGGACGAGGGCGTGATCTTCATGCCTCAAACTCTACCGATTGAGGTGGTGACGGAGAATGGGAAGATGGTTGGAATCAAGTATGTGAAGACCGAGATGGTTGACCAGGGTCCTGGGAAGAGACCCAAGCCGGTGCCGAAGATGGACGAGGTCTTCTTCCTTGAGGCTGATAACCTGATACTTGCTATCGGACAGAAGCCCGACCTTTCGTTCCTGCCCGATTCCTGGTTAGAAAAGCTGGAACTCGACAAGTGGGGTAGTCACATCATCGTGGACGACCATCAGATGACGAGTATCCCCGGTGTGTTTGCGGGTGGTGACATCGTCAATCCGCGGGCAGACATCATCAGCGCAATAGCCGACGGCCGCCACGCCGCCGAGGGAATAGATATTTATTTGAGAAGGAAGTGAGGATTTTCGGGAATATTCAGGCTGTAGAGTGCAACTTATTTGAAATTGAAGATACACATATGATGTGAAATGAATAAAGTTTAAGGGGTGGTCTTCCCAGGAAGACCACCCCTTTGATTTCTTCAGGTAAAATCCATTTAAACACCCAATTTGCAGGCAGGAAAATTTACTATGAATTGTTAAATCAAAAGGTTTCCTCCTGCCTTGCTTACTTTCACATTAAATCATTTCCTTGAAACCAAAAAAATCACCTATTTTGCTTAATGTTTTGAAGGTATCTGAAGTCGCCGAAGGTTATTTGGGTGAGGGCTGAAAGCCCAAACCAAACCTCGAGCAACCCGAAGGGTTGCGAGAGTGCCCGTCGTCGCCATAAATTTTGATCATTTTAAGATCCTATTTATGAGATTTAACATTCTAAAATTGAGAACCCAATCTATTTCTTTCATACTTCTGATGAGGGGTTCCTTCATTTTGTGCCACGCTGGGCCGTCAGTTACCCATAAAAAGTCAACTTCATGTTCTTTTGCTACCCTGTACATTTCAATATAACTCTCCGCTATTGAAATAGGTTTGCTCCCCGTTACATTATAGAAATTACACTCAACAATGAGAACGGGTTTATTGTCTTTGTAAATTACAATATCATGAGTTTTACCTTTACTTTTTCCCTCTGTGATTATGGGATATAGTGAAAAGTCTGGATCATTGTTTACAATATTATAGTCTCTTCCTACTAATCGTCTAATCTTTTTCTGACACATTGCTTCAAAAATATCTCCACTTCTATTTTTTCTGGCGTTAGTATCTATACCCACTTCAACCCCAAGGAGATAATCGTGTATATCCTTAACTTCCTGAAATAAATCCATGATTCCCGTCTTTATACAAAATTCTATAATCCGGGGGATTATCTCTTTATTAACTTTTGAGCGTTTGAATTCAAAGATGAGGAATTGTTCTAAATCAGGGTCAAAGATGTCAATCCTTCCATTTTTAACTCTTTCTGCTATAAGAAAGGGGATAATTTCTACGATTTGAGGGTATTTAGCTAACAATGAATACAGATGTTTTTCTCGTTCAGCTGTACCTACTTTAGTTAAAGAATTTAGTAAAGAGAGTTCATCCAAATACTTATTTATGACATTTTTGACTTTATTCCAATCTACAAAATACTCATAAGTTTTATTTGTAGGTAATAATGCATTAAAGAAATGCGCGATATATTCGTCGAAATCTCTAAAACCAAGTTCCTTAAATTTGACCATTTTCCCACCACCTCACGCTAAATTTGTATTTCTTATATTCCTTTTCACTCTCTGGTTTCCTGAACACAAAAATATGTTCATGTCCTATAAGATAAAATTCGTATTCTTTGGCACGCCATCTTTCTCTTGTGGTTTTCATATTCCATTGTAGCTTGATAATATCTTCTTTGAGAATGAAGCCAGCATCTAAGAATGCCTGCATCACTCTAAAAGCAATAGGCACATAATGCTTATGCTTCCTTGTATCTCCTATCAGTATCGCACAAATTTTTCCTGGTTTTAATACCCTAAAAGATTCCTCTGCAACTTTACGCATTTCCTTCAGGTATTTTTCAAAAGGCAACTGTGAAAGATCATCGTTCTGTTTTTTATTTTTTGTATAAGAAATTATACTTGCATAAGGCGGATGTGTGGCAATAAGGTCAATACTCTCATCATCAATTTTATCAAGATTTCTCGCATCTCCCCAGTATGTTTTTATTATTGGTTCTTTATATTCTGGAAAAAGAGGATTGTATGAAAAATTTAAACGATCTCGTGCAACCATAACAGCTTCAAGATTAATATCAACTCCTATGGCATTTCTTTCCAAGAGTTTAGCCTCAACGAGTGTGGTCCCACTGCCCATCATCTGATCAAGAATCCAATCGCCCTTTTGAGTATATTTCAAAATGAGATTTCTCGGAATATATGGAGACCAGTTTCCTCTATAATTTCCCTTATGGGTTGCCCAATTCCCACGATCTGGAAAACTCCATACTGTTGTGCGTTCTGGAGCATAATCATTAGGCGGACCATAAGATTTTATTTTCCAATTTTTCTGGAATTTAATCTCCACATCTTCAATAATTACGCTTTCATGCTCCTTTATAAATTCCAGATAATCCTTCTGGGTTATTTCTTTCATTTCTTTATACTTTTTTACCATATCCTTAATAACCTCCTTATTTCATTCGGGCTATATAATCCACTATTAATAAGGACATATCCAGCAAACGCCATTTTCCTTCCTAAGTACTTATTTGTGGGATATATAGTATCTTCGAGCACAGCCATCCATTTTAAATAACTAAGCACTAATAATGATGGATAAGTTTGCAAGGAAATATTTTGGCAATTATGTAATTCCCAGCTTTTTACAGGTTCTTCATAATTTAAGACTACATCTTTAATAGCCTCAAAAAGTCTTTGTTTGTCTGATATAGTCAAATTATAAAAAGCCCTTAATGTCTCTAAATGTTTTGGCATCCAGTAATTATTATTTGATTCGAAAACCCACACAGTGAAATCACTTTGATTCTCGCAACCTGTTAGTTTTGCTTTAATTCCTATAGTATCAGGTTTCTTAACTACCACCTTGTAATTATTTACTGTTTCCACGATATATTCGCCGGGTGGATAATTACAAAATTGTATGCTGATATTAGGAGAATTGGCTATGGTTAACCTCTGGGCGTTTGAAAGAACAGGGGATCTCACATTTGGGGGACGAGTTCCTAACATTTTTTCTCCTCCTTTTCAAAGGCGACGGCGTGCATTTCACTTAACTGTGAGATATACGATGTCGCGAGCGATCATTACCGTACTTTTTCAAATTTTTACCTCTATGATTTAGAAGGCTTTGCCCAAACCTGTCACCTCGATAGACAGAATAGCTAAGCGATATCTCACTATCCCGTTTGTCTGGATAAAGATATAAGTCTTTCCCCTTTACCATGTTCACCTCTAACCCTAATACTATCAAATAAGCTTTTTATCGATGATACACTTTTTGTAGTTGCACGGATATGGAATCCAGTAGTTGCGAACATTTTTAACCCCTTAAAATCTTCAGGAATTTTGTGACATTCTTAAGATTTAAGATTCTGTAATCCAAACATGCCAATCCATAAGCTCTCATTTTCCCTCCCACCAGTCAATTCCTTATCCATTATACAGGTTTCGAGTATGAAATTCAAAATTTAATGGTTTTTCTTGTTAAACCCTGTCCCACTTCCAAAAAGATTTTAAAGCTCCCCTTTGAGAGGAGAGAAAACAAAGGGGATTTATCGAATAACCTCAGTTTTAAGATTTATTAGACCCATGCTGACTAAAACAGCTCGTTTGGTTAATTCAACAAATACCACATATCTTTTTTCCCGAAAACTTCATAAAGGTGCTTTTACACACTCCGAAAAATCAGGTCTTTTGAAGTGGAGTCGGGATAACTTGAATTATTCTCTGGACGATGATTGTACATCCGATTCAATTCCCTCCCCCACGGGGATTTCAGGTTTATGAAAGTGATGAAAATCTCCCCGAATCCACCTTATGTAAAATGGGGACTTTTCTGAAATATACCTTGCAAGAAGTGGAACCAAGGGGATGGTAACCACTTGAAATTCAATCCCCCTTAATCCCTGACATTACCCATGTTTTTACGTAAATGCATACCCATACATTCTATATACAATAATCCTCACCGTACTTATCATCCT
>JALSOD010000023.1 GCA_026986655.1 Caldifarciminota bacterium
AAGAGAATCCCTTTCTTCAGTTCTGTTGCCTCTATATTGTAATCGAATTTTGGTGGATATTCTTCATTGAATTTCTCAACAATGGACTCTTCCTGAATCTTTTTCCAGAGTCCAAGCTTTTTAAGTACAGATTTTATCGATTCATCAATTTTTTCCATTAAACTCTTTCCTCCACGGTACCCAATTCAATGGTGTGAAATCCCGAAATTTTTCGGACGGAAGATATAAAAACCTGTCCATCAAGGTGAGACACAAGCATGGAAATCTTGTCCTCACCCAACACACTCAGAGGTTCATCGAGGATGAGTACAGGCAATTCTCCTATCTTGTCGCCAATGATTTCCCTTTCGGTTAAGAAAAGCGCAAGTAGTATCAGCCTTTTCTGCCCTTCAGAGGCCGAGACATGCACAGGATACCCCATGAAGTTTATGGTTATTCTGTCCCTGTGGGGTCCTATAAGTGAGAACCCACTCCTCCGCTCCTCCTCAAATTTTTCCTTTGTGTAATCCTTTAGTCCCTCAATAGATGGCTCATAGGTAAACTCAACCTTTTCACGAATTCCAAGGTCCCTGAGTCTGACGTTCAAAATATTCTCGATCATTCTGAGGAATCTTTCACGTGCCTTAACCATCTCCACTCCAAGCTCATAGAGCTTTACATTCCACGGTACCACATGTTCAAAAGGGGGATTTCTTTTCAGGAGAGAATTTTTTTCCTTCAGAGTCCGCTTGTATGCGAGTATTAATTGGTAGTAGTAAGGGTCATAAAAACTGCCAAAATAATCTAAATTTTTACGCCTTGCTTCGGGGGGACCGTCCACTATCTCCTGGTCCTTTGCTGTTACCACAAGACTTACGAAAATTTTAAAAATCTCACTAAATGTACCAACCTTTTTGCCATCTATAAGGAAATTTTTAACTCCATTATGGAAATGGGCCTCAAGAATATGAGTTGTAAACCTGCTCTCAATCTCACCTTTCACATCAAATCCACTTTCTCCCCATCTTGTCAATTCACCATCTTTAACGCCTCTGAACGATTTGGGAATAGACAGATAAGAAATGGCTTCGAGAAGATTCGTTTTTCCAATACCATTTGGCCCGACAATAATATTGATTCCATGGTCAAATTCAAATAGACTGGCCACATAATTTCTAAAATTATGGAGATAGATACGGGAAACTATCATAATTTTTGCCGTTTAATTATAATTCCGAAATATTAATATTTCAACGTGAAAGGCGGGAGAACACTGCAACTAAATTTTGTTAATAGATTTAAAAATATACTTAAGTTAGTTCTTATATCGAAATTAAGTATAGAATACCAATATTTAGCGATGATTCAGCTGCTTCCCAAACTGGTCTTGATTTTTCTATTGTAAGGCACGTATAATTGTACGTACATGCGAACTTTTAAATTTATAAAAGATTCAGGATTTACAATCGTTGAATTGGTGATAGTTATAGCTATCATTGCTATTCTTGCCGCTATCGCAATTCCCCAATATCGTAAATTCCAGTTAAGGGCAAAAGTGTCGGAGGCAAAAATCAACATAGGATCAATTAGAACTCTGGAAGAGGCCTTTGGCAGTGAGCACAATGTTTTCATTGCCTGTGCATCCACTCCACACACCCTACCAGGGCCCAGAAAGAAGAAATGGCCAGAGATGGCAAATAATTTGGGATTTAACCTCATAGGATTTAAACCCGCAGGAGACGTATATTTTATCTACGCTGTTAGAATAGGCGATACTGGTCCCATTCACGGAGGTATTAATTACAACCATAATGGGGCAATGGATTCCAATGGAAATTTTAATCGTTATGTTGCTACGTATCGTTATGGCATTGTGGACATTACGATTTACGCCACCGGTGACCTTGATGGGGATAAAAACTACGCAACTTTTTATTCTACCGATGAAGATGTGAAGATCAAAAATTACCCACCAGGTGCTGGTGAATACGTTTTTTAGACAAGAATTTCCATTATTTCAGCAATTCCCGCCTTCCCCTCTTTATACTTCACTTTCAATGGTTTTCTGAATTTTACCGGATTTTTCAAAATCCACGCGTAGAGGTTTACTCCACCACGTGCATAATTTTTCAAAAACTTACTTCCATGATGTTTATCCTCGTGTTTCAACAACTCCTTCAGGCTAAACGGTCCAAGAAAGCCTTTGATTTCAACCAACCCAAGGAGCTCACCCCTATCTCCGTCTATCACTCCCACAATTCCCTCTACGTATGGTGGAATTTTTCGAATTTCCCAGGTTTTATCCCCATTTACAATCAGACGTGCAAATTTCCCCTTTACTACAAGTCCTGTTTTCAATTCGGGAATCATTCTATAATTTTATTCCATGCAAAAGTTCCTTTCAAAACTGCCAGAAGAGTACAGGGGAAAGTTGACCGAATTCTTGCTTGAAGCAGTCTACGACGCCTCTCTGTCCGGCCACCGGCGTGTTCTGGTCTATGCAACAGATTCGCACAAAAAATTTGCCCATGCGGCATACATAATCCTCGCTTTTCACCACCTTGTAGAGGGTAAGAAACGTATTCTCTATGCCTATGAGGATAGAGAGAGCTCCTATTGGCGATTCATGAGAGTGATAAAAAAGCACAGGCCAAGGAAAATTTACATAAAAACGGTGCCACTGGATAAATCTCGCCAAGTACTTGGAGAAACCTTCGACGCTGCTGTGCTTGATCTCACTTTCACCCTGTTCCCCAATGACCTTGGAGTACTCGTTGACACTGTCAAGGGCGGTGGTATTATCCTGATTCTCCTCGATTCACCAGATACATGGATAACAAAGACCATGAAACACCATTTCGAGCTGGCATCACTCCCATACACTGAACTGGATGTGAAGAGAACGTTTGAGAGATACTTTTTAGAATCGGTCCAAAAATCCCCCGGTTTTTACTTTTTGAGTAAAAGAAAGGCGATTGCGAATAGTGTTCCTCCATCTGAATCGCCAGTGAAATCAAAAATTTATACACCTGATAGAGCAAAGTTTGACAAAAGAATATACCGTCTTTGTGCCACCAGTGACCAGGTAGAAGTTTTGAAATCTCTTGAGGATTTTTATTTCTCAGACAAAAAGGCGTGTGTTGTAACAGCCAATAGAGGAAGGGGTAAATCGGCGGTTGTGGGACTTTTCCTGGGTGCACTTGGAGGATTCATCAACTTCGGAAGAATGAAGATCGGTGTTACCGCTCCATCCTTTGAGGGGACAAAAACTCTATTTGAATTTGCAAAGTACTCCATGTCAACCCTTGGCGAGCCACCGGAATGGCGTGGATATACACTCAAAAGAAAAAATTTCGAAATAAAATTCTATTCTCCTGTTGAATTAACCTACGAAAAATTTGATCTCGTCGTTGTTGATGAGGCTTCCGGTATTCCTGTCCCCATGCTTTTCAAAATACTTGAAACAGCTGACAAAGTCATTTTTTCAACCACAATCCATGGTTATGAAGGTGCAGGGAGAGGTTTCAATATCAGATTTCTCAAGAGGTTAAAGGAGGATAACGTTCCGGTAAGTATATCAGAGCTCAAAACCCCAATACGTTACCAGCCGGATGACCCTATAGAGAAGTGGCTTTATGACCTTCTACTCCTTGATGCAGAACCTGAGGAGGTGAAAGAAATTAGTATCAAGGGCGCAGAATTTACAGAATTTGACCGCGAGAACCTGTTTTTCAAAAATCGTGACGATTTAAGGAAATATATTGGAATTTACATTCTGGCTCATTACCGTAATGAACCAAACGATATTCTTATCCTTGCAGATGCGCCCCACATTCACGCTGCGGCTGTAAGGATTGAGGACAGGCTCATGTCATCCCTTCTACTTGCAGAAGAGGGTGCACTTCCGCCTGAAATATGCCAGGATTTGACCAGGAAACCCCTTCTTCATCTGGAAATTAATGGCCATGTAATTCCCTCGGTCGTTGCAAGATACTATGAAAATTCAATTTTTCCATGTTTTAGAGGACTAAGAATCGTGAGAATTGCTGTCCATCCGGCCTTTTTCAATCAGGGAATAGGGTCTATTTCACTCTCAAAATTAGAAGACTTTTACCGGGAGGATTTTGACTGGTTTGGTGCAAGTTTTGGGGCAACTCCTGAACTATTAAATTTCTGGTTTAAAAACGGTTATTACCCGATTTATATCTCGCCAGTTAGAAATGCTGTAAGCGGAGAATACAGCGTTGCTTACGTGAAGGCAGTAAAGACAAAGGTGCAGGAATTCATTTATCAGTTCAACGAAACGTTAATGAGAAGGCTGGTGGAGCTTAAGGATACAAATTATCTCGATTTAGAGCCATATCTATTCTTGACGATTATCCGGCAGCGGCTCGGGAAGATCGAGATTTCGCGTGAAATTGAAGCGGATGAGATAGACCGTGTAAAGCTATTCCGACGGGAAATCATTCCGTGGGGGTATGTGAGAGACATTGCGAGAAAACTCGGGAAACTTTACTTTCTGAACCTGGACATAGAACTCAGTCGATTGGACGAGATTATCATCCTTGAAAATTTTATTCACCTCAAGGAACTTGGTCATATTTCGAAAGAGAGGGAGGTTGATTATAAATCTCTTGTTATCAGGTCCCATGAGCTTTTCAATATCCTTTTCGACCACTACTATCCGGGACTGGTGGAACCGAGAAAATTTCCTTCTAAGGCAGAATAATTGAAAACCGCTTTTTTATCTCACGACCAAACTATAGTTATTCGCTAAATTTCAAATAACATGTCTCCTAATCCCCCTTTGCAAAAGGGGGACGCAGGGGGATTTTCGAAATGTCTATCATCCCCTTAATCCCCTTTTTCACGAGGGGAGTTTTTGAATCTCCTGGAATAATCCTGGCAATGTCCAACCTCCAAGTGTTGAATAATTACATCAAGTTTTGCAGTTAACTATAAATCAAAAATTCAAGTGTGAATATATCTTTACACTCTTTCATCATCCGGTCACCTGGCACTTT
>JALSOD010000024.1 GCA_026986655.1 Caldifarciminota bacterium
GCCTACAGAACTGTGCCCTCTGTCTTTGTATTTTTGAAAGACATTAAGGAAAAATTGAAGCCCTCTTTACGTGTTCTTGGTATCATTATCAATATGTACGATGGCCGAGAGGACCTGATGGTCCAGACGGCGAAAGTTCTTGAAGAAAAATACAAAAACATTCCTTTCAAAACAAAGATCCCGAAGGATCTTAATATAGCTGAGGCGCTCGCCTATGGTGAGCCGGTAATTTTCCACGAGCCAGATTCTGCAGGCGCAAGGGCATTCAGACTACTGGCAAAAGAAATTAAAGCAAGAGAGACGGTTCTTGAGCAGGTGGTTAAGAAATGACGGCACTTTTCAGACATGTTCAGAGAGGCGCAAGAAAAATAGACACAGCGGTTGGAAAATTAGTAGTTCAGTTTGGATGGACACGAATTGTCATCTATATTCTCACGTTTATCGTAAGTCTCTACTTCATAAGCTTTAAGCTCTACTGGCGTGAACAGATAATTGTATCAACACCGATTCTGATTTTAATGTTCATCATTTATAAATGGTTTCCTAAGGAAAAAATTTTCATGCTAACTCTGAGCTTTGCCCTGTCTTTTAGATATTTCTATTGGAGGGCAACAGAGACTATAAATACATACTACACTGCCAGTTTTATTGTTAGTATCATACTATTAGCTGCTGAGTTATACGGTTTTGCCGTCCTACTCCTCGGCTATTTTGAGATTATTGAGCCTATAAATAGAAAGCCAGTTCCCTTACCTGATGACATAACTAAGTGGCCAACTGTTGACATTTTCATCCCAACATATGATGAGCCGATCGAGGTATTAAGACCCACAATTGCAGCGGCAATGGTAATAGATTACCCTAAAAAGAAGGTTTATGTGTTAGATGACGGGAGGAGACCTGAGGTAAAAAAGCTTGCTGAGGAGCTTGGAGCCCATTATATAACTCGTGAAGATAACAAAGGAGCAAAAGCTGGGAATATAAATCACGCCTTAAAATTAACCAACGGTGACTTAATAGCTATATTTGATGCCGATCATGTGCCGACAAGAAGTTTCCTACAAATGACAGTTGGATTTTTCATCAAGGACCCCAAACTTGCGCTCGTCCAGACTCCCCACCACTTTTACAACCCGGACGTCTATGAAAGAAACCTATACCTTGAGAAGGTTCTACCTGAAGAGCAGCAGTACTTCTACCATCTCGTTCAGCCAGGCAAGGATCTCTGGAATGCCGTTTACTTTTGTGGTTCTTGCGCAGTACTCAGAAGAAAAGCCTTAGAGGAAATTGGTGGAATAGCACAGGAAACCGTCACGGAAGACGCTCATACATCGATAAAACTCCATGCCAACGGTTGGAATTCTGTTTATCTTGGGATACCGCAGGCTGCAGGTATTGCCACAGACAGATACTCCTTTTACATCAGTCAAAGGGGAAGATGGACAAGGGGAATGATTCAAATATTCAGGCTTGATAACCCGCTCTTTAAAAAGGGACTTACAATCCCGCAGAGATTGGCATATTTAAACTCAATGATACATTTCTTCTCTGGCTATGCGAGGATAGTCTTCATCCTCGCTCCGTTGAGTTATCTCCTATTTGGAATTTACCCACTGGTAGGAACAGCAATTGATGTTGTGGCCTACGCTTTCCCACATTTGATCGGTGCAGTTTTAGCTGGTTCTTTGATGTCCAAAAATGTTAGACATTCATTCTGGACAGAGATCTATGAAACAGCCCGATCTTATTATTCCCTCGTAATATCTACAGTTACCTTAATAAATCCAAGGGCAGGTAGATTTGTGGTTACACCCAAAGTTGCAAGTGAAGATAAATACTACTTTGACATCAGGCCAGTTCGACCACTCCTCATTTTGCTTGCTTTAACTGTCATTGGAATAATCTTTACGCCAATAAGGTGGCATAATCATCCAGATGAGCTTGACGCTGTTCTCATAAATGGATTCTGGAATTTATTTAACTTCTTCATAGTACTTGCGTCTGTTTTCGTAGCTTATGAAAGACCGCAGAGAAGAAGGTACTATCGTGTGGAGGTTGATCTCCCCTGCCAGGTTTGGATTAGAAGCAAGGGGTACATAGGAAAAGTTAACGACATATCCGAAGGCGGCGCAAAGATTAGTATAAATAAAGCCTTAGATTTACCTAAGGAGATAGATATTATTATCTTCGGCAAGCAGGGGAAGCGTGTATTCCTGCGGGCAGAGGTAGCATGGTCTGTAAAATTACAAAATTCGACCATTGCTGGTTTGAAATTTAATCTGTCCGAAGATGATATACAGACAAGAAAGGACATTATTCAGCTTATTTACTCACCGGCAGATAAATGGATTTACACTGAAGCTGAGGATGATAACCCTATCAAGTCGCTTGGTAGGGTTATCACGACTCCTTACAGAGTTCTGGCAAATGTCGTAAAGTCTAAAAAGTGAGGTAAAAAGGAGGATAAGATGAGAAAGATGGCTTTCCTGATGGCTTTTTTAGTTTTAACAGGCTCTTCTCTAAATGCTGTAACAATTAAAAAGAAAACCTATAGGAGACCCAGTGCTAAGACGAATTATAAAAAGTATACGAAAAAAGTTATTCCGGCAAAGGTAAAAAAAATAGTGAAAAAGCAAGGAGTAAAACCACCTGTAAATTCCACTCCTAAGTTGACCGGTATATCAGTTTATAGGGCTACCTTTGAAAAGGACTTTTATTTGAAGCATGACCTTACTATGAAGGGCCTTCATGCTACGGAAAGGTTGACTTTTACCAAACCCCGCAGGTGGAATATCCTTGAGGGCACAGAGCTACATATATTCTTCAATCATTCTGAGGCTTTATTACCGAGTCTATCTCATCTTTCCATAGCCATCAACAACATAAGTCTTAAATCGATAACGCTAACCAAAGAAAATTCGGTCACTACTGAAGTTATTCTCCCCATTCCTCCCTACATACTCGACGATTATAACACGTTGAGTTTCCTTGTTGATCAGCACTATACAGAGGACTGTGAGGATCCATTTTCTCCAGCTCTCTGGACGAAAATCTCAAAGAAGTCATACATACTCTTCAAGTATAGGCCACTCTCCCCCATCGTTAACCTCGGTCTCTTTCCCTATCCATTTTTTGATAAGAGAGACTATGGTACGAGGGAGATAAACTTCGTTGTACCAAAGATTCCAACTGTCTCAACAGTTGAGGCTATCTCCTACATCGATTTTATTCTTTCAAACTTCATTTCGTTCAGGGATTTAAAAATAAATCTGCTAAAATCAGCTTCTGAGACGGATAAAGATATCATTCTGGTTGGAACGATTAAAGAGAACCCTGAAATTTTGAAATTTGCCTCAATGGAAGAACTGTTCCCAACAAAAGGGGGAGCAAATATTTCCCCCGGAACCGGTGTCCTCCTGATCAAAAATGATCCAAAGAATACCAAGAGGGCCGTTTTGATCGTAACCGGCGTTGATCCGCCAGGAGTGGAGAAAGCCGCTAAAGCCCTCTTTCTGGCGAGTAAGATCCTTTCAGGACAGAGAGGCATCATCTATGAAGCCAATCCAGTTGACACGTTAAGGAAGAGGGAACAGGTTGGTTATATTCCTTTGAAGAAAAAATTCAAATTATACGAGCTCGGCATGTCCGATACAACAGTTAGAGGTTTTTATGCAAAACCCGTCAATATAAACCTATTCACCCAACCTGATGCTCAGTTCTTTCCCAAAGGCTCGAAGCTAAATCTTGTCTACAGTTACAGTGCTGGATTGGATAGCCGACTTTCAACAATAGAAGTTATTATTAACAACAGATCTGTTGTTTCCAAACTCCTCAGAAACAAGGCTGGTGAATCTTATGCTACCTTGAGTGTACCACTACCAACATGGCTACTTGGCCCAAGAAACCACATGCTCGTGGTGTTCCACCTATTCCCGATTAATTATGACCCATGCAGAAGAGTATCTGACAAACAAATATGGGCAACAGTACATGCAAAAACTGAGATTAAACTTGACAGGGAATATTTTGTAGAAATGCCTGACGTTAGCCTCATAAAATTCGGTGGTTTTCCCTATACGCTCTGGGCAAATATGAAAGACGTTGTGTTCGTGATACCAGACAAGTACAACACACAGGACATACATAATCTGCTACTCCTCGTTTCATATTTTGGGAAAAACACGTTCCCTCAGTCCATTAAATTCAGAGTCGTCACGCCCGGACTCTTAAATGGAACTGAATTCCTGAAGAACTACCACATTATTGCCATTGGAAATGAGAGTAACAATTCTTTTGTGAGGGAGTTATCCGACAGGAAGTACCTCTTTGTCACGAAGGCTGGCGTAAAAACTCTGAGAACGTACATAAGAACAAGGAAGAGGAGTTTGTGGCATAGAATTTTCGGTGGCGGTGAAGAGGGAGTTAGGACGGATATCTTAAAGGCTTACGACTTTGATTCTGCTGGTTATCTCGAACAGATAATTTCCCCGTTCAATAAAGACAAAACCGTTCTCGTGGCATATGCAAGGAATGAGAAAAACATTCAGTACCCACTTGAGGCGTTACTTGCGCCAAAAATTCTTACGAAATTCAAAAAGGGCAATATAATTGTCGTTAACTCTGCCCTGGAAGTCAGATCTATAGATGTGGGGAAGAAAAGAATCGTCGGGAATGTAAGCTTTTTAAAGAGATTAAAATTCTACATTTCAAGGCATGTGATACTTCTTTCAATCATTTTGATCATTGTTCTCTATCTCCTCTACAAGGTTATCAGGGCTATCGTGGAAGCTTACAAGAGACGTAGACTCATGGAAGAGGAGGAGTAAGGGCAAATATAAAGGCAAGAGAAAACCACACTATATTTTGAGCGTAGTAATCTCTGGGATTTCCAAAAATACCCTTTTTGTAACTCTTGAGGATTTTCTTCTTGCAAATATCTTTGAAAGTTTTTTTATCGATAACATAGATGGCCGGGAGAATTCCTCCATAGATTGATAGAGCTTCAAAATTTTTTCTCGGGAAACCGTAGACGGTAATTTCTGCAGGTATCATCTCCCTCGCTTTCCAGAAGGAGACAAGCCATTTCTGTGAATGAAGATAAGAAATGGCTACATCACGTTTGAAGAGCTTGTAATCCAGGTAAACGTTCTGGAAAACTCTCATAGCGTCAAAGCCGAAGTCAGATGTATTGTCTGTAGGATCATCATCCACAATATATATTTCTCCAGTCTCAGAATTGACAAAGGCCCAATTTACAGGTAGCCCAACCCATGTAGATGCTTTGTCCAGTACCCTGTAAGTGGAAACGATAAGGGTGTCCCAGGGTCTTGTACTATCAATCTCACTGAAATATGGGTAAGCGAAGGGCAAGAAATAACTCGGATTAATTTTGTAGTCCTTGTAATCCTTTGCCCATTCTCCCGGAAGAATATAATACCAGTCACCCACTCTCACCACTTCTTTTGTCCAGATGTCACCTAAAATTTTTCTGGCCATAACCCTTAAAGAATCATCCTTCCATTTTTTGTAGGCAAGAATAAGACTAAATGCGATCAGCTGATCAGCGTCTCCCGCTGAATTGGTATCAAGCACCCCCCAGTTTCCAGATTTGTCTCTCCCCCATTTCCAGGCAAAAAGCCAATCTCCTCTGGGGTATCTTAGATTTCTAATTGCCCAATCAAGGGTTAAATAAAACGTCGTCCTGTCATTCATTAATACTGAACGGAACATAGCATACGCCTGTCCCTCGGAGGTTGAAATATTCCCATTGAATTTGTCGATGACACGACCATCCTTCTGAATGAATTGCTCTTTGTAAGTTGACCAGCTCTCATTTAAAATTTTCTTTACACTTTTGGCATTACATGAGTAACTCATAATAAAAAAAATAATTGCTTTAACGAGTATCATGGTCTATATTTTAAATTTGGAGGTGCTTCCATGCAAATAATAGCTTCAATATTGATGGTTGGAATGCTGTTTTCGGTAAGTCCAAAGAAGGCTAAGGGTGACGTTTATGGTCTTGATGTTAGGCTTAAGATTGCAAGATCTCTTAAAAAAGCGGGGAAATTCGATGCTGCTGAAAAAGCTTATAGGGATCTACTGAAATACTATCCGAACAACCCTGATGGTCTGAAAGAACTCGCCGAGATCCTGAGTACAAAAAAGTCTGGTTGGAACGAAGCCATCAGGTTATTGAGGAAATATTTGAAAATCAAGCCAAAGGATGCTGACGCCCATTATTTGCTTTCTCAGCTTTATATCTATAAATCGGACTTACGAAATGCCGAGAAAGAGTTAAAGATTACATTAAAACTGAACCCTAAAAATCTAAAGGCAAAGCTTGACCTTGCAAGGGTGTTATACTGGCAGGGAAAAGGCAAACAGGCGGTTAAGTACTTTGAAGACATTGAGAAGACCAAGCCCTCACTCTTTACCTATAAATCGCGTCTCGAGTACGCATACTCGCTCCTCCAGGCTGGAAGGTACAGCAAAGCTAAGAGTATTTTTCTTAGTCTCAAGTCCGGCGGTGGCAGGGACGTGCTTTTTGGACTTGCTATGTGTGAAAAAAAGTTGGGAAACTACTCCCAGGCCCTCCGCTACCTGAGAAGGATTCTGGCTCAGAACCCTAATGATGTAAACAGTATTGTAGAAATTGCCCGTATCTATGCTGCTGAGGGACTTACTTCAAAAGCCATTCAATACTACAAAAAAGCTTTAAAATACAGACCCAACGACGAGAACCTCAAATTTGAATATATCCAGGTAGCATCATCCAACCCCAGGACCGCAAGGGAACTCCTACAAGAGGTTAAGCAATTGATGGAGAAAAATCCCAACAATCTGGATTATCAGCTTGAATATGCGCACATTCTCTCCAACATTCCTGAGAGGAGGGAGGAAGCTATTAGAATCTATGAAAAAATTCTTGAGAAATTTCCCGATCAAAAAAAGGCATTAAAGGGTCTAAGAGACGCTGTTGTCCGCATGGAAGGTAAACCTGACATGATACCCATATATTTGAAACTCCTTAAAACTTTTCCCAACGATGTGAATTTGAGATTGAAATTAGCAGAGGCTTATAACAATGCCGGGAAACCAGACGTGGCCCTATCATGGTTTAAATCGGCCCTCAGGCTTGATCCGAACAACGTCTGGGCCAATCTCGGAATCGGAGGAATTTACATCAATCAAAAACAGTACGACCAGGCAATAATTTACTACAAAAAAGCACTTGAAAAAGAACCTGACAACTATTACGCACTCTCAGGTCTTGGTGGAGCATACCTGGCTCTTGGAGATAAAAAGTCTGCCCTGAATTACTACCGCAGGGCTTACAAGGTTAAGCCAACAGCTGAAGTTCTTAAAGCCATCAAGGAGATCGAAGGAGAAGAGAGAGTTGAAAAGGCTGAGAGACTCAAGAAAATCGGCAACTATGCAAAGGCAATTGCAATTTATAAGGAGCTCTTGAAACAAACACCAGATAGCAAAAGGATTCTCCTCGGTCTTGCAACGTGCTATCATGAGCTCGGTCAGGAAGAAAAAGCTATCGAATACTATGACCGTATTCTTGAGCTAAATCCAGAGGATAAGGACGCAATAATAGGTAAGGGATGGGCCCTTTTAGGACTTGGTAAATACCAGGAAGCTATTAAGCTCATTCAGGATCACAACCTGATTCACGACCCAGACGGTATAAAAATTCTTCAGCAGGCACAGATTCAGTACTATATCAAAGAGGCGGAGAAGGAAAAAAAACAGGGTCATTATGAAAAAGCCTTAAAATACTATCTCACAGCAAGAAAAATTGCGCCGGACAACCTGGACCTGCTAAAAGGGATGGCAGGTATTTACATGCTCATGAAAAGATTCTCAGACGCCGCCTCTATCTTCGAAATTCTTCTTCAAAAATCACCAAACGATACAACACTTTTGAGATCTTATGCGGATGCCCTTTATTCCAGCGGACAGACAGATAGGGCCATGAGGATTTATGAGCGACTCTACAAGATGACAGAATCTCCTGTTGTTCTTGCAAAAATAAATAAGATCAAATATATGGATAAACTGAAACAGGCTGAATATTTTAAATCTCGTGGTAGACTCGAAAAGGCTGCCGAAATTTATCAAAAGCTTTATGAACAAAATCCAGCCGATATTAACATAATGCTTGGCCTCGCAGGAGTTTATTTCGATCTCGGAAAGTATGAAGAGGCAAGAAAACTCTACAGCCAGGTACTGGTCCTTGATCCAACAAATAAGGATGCCTTACAGGGACTCGTAGGTGCACTGATAAAATTGCACAAGGAAGATAAAGCACTCACCTACCTGATCAACCTTTACAAACAGTATAAAACAAAGGAAATTGAGGATCAGATACGAAAGGTTGAGGTTTACAGGATCGTCAAAAAGGCCGAAGAGTACAAGAAAAAACACAGGTTTTATACTGCTTTCGTTCTCTATAAAAAGGCCTATCAGATTGACCCAAACAATGTAGATGTACTTAAAGGCCTTGCTGGTCTTTACGCGGCAAACGGCCAGTTTGAAGAGGCAGCAAAACTGTACGAACACGCTCTGCAGTTGAACCCGGATGATGAAGATATTGCAATAGACCTCGCAAGAGTATACAGAGGCCTGGGGAAGGATTATTCTGCACTGAAAATCTTACGTAGACTCCACGTGACAACCCTTGATCCACGAGTTGCACTTGAATACGCAAGGATCCTCTACTCTCTCAACATGAAGTATGATGCTCTTAAGGTCCTTGAAGTTGCGGATATGAATGCAGGCAGAGGCAAAAAGAAAGGAGGTGAAGAATTCCTCCCCCCTTTTTTACCGGAGGATACGCTCGAAGCTATAATGGAAGATACACTGAATGTTGCCCGGGAAATTGGACTTGAAAATTTATCAAAGAATCAACTTCCACCTCTCCTATCTCTTGGCCCCGAAATTTCTCCAGAAAACTACTTCACCCTACAGAGACAGGAAGCCATATATTACATCAGAGAGTTGAAGGAAAAGATACGAAGAGAACTGAGGGCGTATATACAGTTAGGCCCTTATTACCGTCAGAAATCCGGTACAAGAGGGACGAGCTTTCTCGAAACACCGGAGTTTCCTGTACAGGTTAGCTTTCCTGTGTACAACACCCGGGTCACCCTGCAAGCTGCAGCGGTTGAAGCATCCAATGGTGTACTAACGGATGATGGTATTGGCATGCAGGCAGTTGCCCAGGGGCCGTTCGCACCCGGTTCGTACTACCTCATGGTTGGTATAACACCAATGGGATTCGATGGAGGCACAAATTTCAAGGGAGATGTGAGATTTAAATTCCTGCTATCTGACTTCTGGGGATTCTATCTCCGAGGGTTCACACTCCCAAACGATGAATCATACCTCGCATATGTGGGATATTACGATCCGGATATTGGCAAACTCCATGGTAAGGTTACTGAAACAGGCGCAGAAGTTGGTCTCCTATTCAAGCACAATCCCAAGGACCTTGCCATGATTATTGGGACAAGTGTCTTGAGAGGAATCAGGGTCTACAACAATTACAAAAAAGAGGGGCTGTTCAGAGTTGGATATACTATCAAAACACCACTCTACCTCGATCTTTTAAGGGTAGGATTTGATTTTTACATCATGTCTTTTAGCAGCTATCTTGGTGACTATAGTCTCGGGCATGGAGGCTATTTCTCACCTGAAATTTTTGCAAATAATGCCCTTGTGCTCGAACTCCAGAAAGAACGGGACGATATGTTCTTCAAGATTTATGGAAGCGCGGGGGCTCAATACATGAGAGGGCCCACCACAAAATATTTTGTGCCAGGTACAAAGTTTGGATTCTCACTCGGTATTGACTTTGAGTACTTCCTTTACAAAAGCCTACTTTTCGGAATCAATTATAAGTACAACGACGTTGCCCCCTATTTCCAGGATCACAGAGTCTGGCTCTTTATCAGATATTACCTCTGATCATGTTTTCAAGATCTCTAAGGATTTCTATCCCTTCCACCAATTCGGGTTCTATCATAAGAGCCAGAATTCCCTCTTTCTTACGGATTTTCACATAATCCTTCTCCGTTGTTACAAGAGGCATACCGAAAGATCTGAGCTTTTCAATCTCCTCTTCCCTATACCAGTGATGATCGGGAAATCTAAAGAATCTAACAACATTAAATCCCACACGTTCCAGTGTTGTACGAAAACTCTCAGGATCACCAATCCCTGAAAATCCAACCACATTTTTGTCCACATCATTAATTGAAACCAGTCTATCTTCTGCTATCAACCCAACAGGTTTATATTTCATCAACATGTGCGGTTTTTCAGGAAAGATATTCTTGAGATCCTGTAAATCCTCTTCAACTTTATCCCCACCCTTTAGATTAAAAACAATGACGTCTGCATTTCTCCCCACTTTCATCTGCTCTCTAAAGGGACCGGCGGGTAACAGAAAATGCGAAGTAGTCAGAATTCTTTTATCAAACACGAGAAATGAGAAATCAGGGAGAACCTTTCTGTACTGAAAAGCATCATCAAGAATAACAACATCCGGATTGAATCTATTCTTTGCGATATCGTAGGCCCTAAGTCGGTCCTTACAAATAATGAAAGGCACTTCTCCTTTTAGTTTCACAAAGTTTAAAAATGGCTCGTCTCCGACATCCTCCACATCCGGTAAATTATCCAGGGAGTTAAGCATGATAACATCGTGATTCTTTCTACCATAACCCCGAGAAATAACAACAACCCTGAATTCTCTTTTTAAAAGCCTGGCAAGTAAGTAAACGAGGGGGCTTTTCCCTGTCCCTCCCACCGTTAAATTTCCGACAACGATGGTAAATGCGTCGAATTTCTTTTTTCTTCTAATACTATCGTATAGATACCATCCCTTAAGACCAAGCCAATAAAGGCCTGAGAATGGCAATAGCAGATAATTATATGGAGGTTTCCACAGTTTACTCATTCAAGAGGTATTAACCTATAATAAATCCTTTTATGTTTCCTTTTACCACACTCAATCCACACTTCTGCACCGGCATAGATTTTCTGACGTTTTAAAGGGTAAAAATATCTGATGTAATATCCTCCTTTCACTTTTGTGGCATAGCTAAAATATGGTCTGCAGAAGTGTCTTCCGGTCATTTTCTGCAATCTCTTTCTAATCTTTTCTGGATTTACACTCCTGACACATGGGGTAAGGAATTCAGGCACCCTATGGTACAGGGGGTTCGGATGTATCACAGGACTTCCTTTTATAATCTTTTCACCACTGCAACCAGTGAAGAACACCAGGAGCACAAGCAACAATTTTCGCATAACTGTATTTTTATTGAAACACGTTGACATGTCCACAAGAAAAATGAGATCGTCCAAAATACAGAGGCAATGACAGAGAGAAAATCAAAGGTCTTCACTCATACAAAGGGGAATGGAAATCCATTTGAATATCCCTTTATCAAAGAGCGACTTAGAAACAACTTACATTTTTATAAGGAGACAATAGTATGAAGATGTAAAAATCGTATTATTCGTAAATTAATAAAGAAAAATTCTTGAGCACTTTCGGAGAGAAAAATCGGGGGGTGGGCCTCGTTTTGCGAGGCCCACCCCCCGATTTTTCTAAATTTCCACTCATCTTAGTCTCTATTCAGGATACACTGATACAAAAACCTTATTCTTCCTTCTTTCAAATTTCACAACTCCATCTGTGAGTGCAAACAGGGTATCGTCACTCCCCTTTCCTACATTGAATCCTGGATGAAACTTCGTACCACGCTGACGAACAAGGATGTTGCCAGCCTTTACAAACTGCCCCTCATATCTTTTAACTCCCAATCTCTTGGAAATGGAATCCCTTCCGTTCTTTGTACTACTCTGTCCCTTCTTATGAGCCATCTGAAATCACCTCCAATTATTTTCTTCTACCAGGTTTTTCCTTTTTGGATTTTAACCTCTTTAACCTGAATTTATCCTCTCTTTCACGGTCCTCAAGGACCTGACGGATAAATTTAACCTGCTCTTTCAAATCTGGAATTAATCTTTCTTCAAGTGCATTAACCCTTCTGGTTGTCTTTTTAATTTCGTTACCGAGTTTCTTGAGCTTGATCTCCATAGGAGCCATTCTAACTATAAGATTTACAATATTCTCAAAAGCCTCGGCTGTCAGGTCTATTCTCGAAGTAATGGAAAGTGGCGAATATCCACGCTCAAGGATGCTTCTCTTCATCTCCGTTCCTTCAATACTCGGTAATTTCACACCCCAGACTCTCTTTTCCTCAACTTTCAAAAGGTACTCTCTTTTTGTCGCAAGTGCTGCAGATTCCAGCTTTTCAGAGCCATCCACACCGAGAGCGATGGCAAGTACCGAAACAGCCTTCCTGAGGTTTTGATCAAGCTCTTTTCTGTCTTTGAGAATTGGCTTAATAAGGTCCATGAATTCACGCAACAGGGCATCTCTTTTGTTTTTCAGCAGGGAGGCACCCTGTTGAGCAATCTTTATCTGCCTCTTCCTTATAAGAAGATTCATCCGGGTCGGACTGACTTCACTCATGGCCCTATAAAGTTAATGTAAATATCCCTGTATGTCAATTGAAGATGCCTGATAAAGGGATCAACAACTTCAAGAATCCGATGGTGCGGATTCTTGATTTATTCAGATTCTTGATTTATTCAATTTTTTCGTTTATAAATTTCAACCACACGTCCCCGTAGCTCAGCAGGATAGAGCGGCGGTTTCCTAAACCGCAGGTCGCAGGTTCGAATCCTGCCGGGGACGTTTTTTATTTTTCCGTTACTCTCCCAATTTCAAAAAATCCCTCGAGCTTGACTGATGGGGGCGTGATAATTACGTATCCTATCCCCATGTTAAAAACTCTCCTCATTTCATCTGTCGGGACATCTCCCCATTCCTGTAGTTTCCTGAAAATCCAGGGAACATTCCACGAATCCCAGTCAATCTCAATATAAAGTGATTCAGGGATTACTCTCTTCACATTTTCAATAAGCCCACCTCCAGTGATGTGAGCCATCCCCTTTATTTCAACGTTACCGAGTAATTTTTTAACCTCGGGCACATATATCCTGGTAGGTTTTAAAATCTCCTTATAGATAGGCTCACCCGTCCCGTAATCTTTGTAGAGATCAATTCCAGCCTCCTCGATAATTTTTCTAACCAGGCTGAAGCCGTTGGAATGGATGCCATTTGAGGGGATTCCCCATATCAGATCACCTGCGGTTATGCTCTCTTTTCGAGGAATCAAGTCCTTTTCCACAACACCAACTACAAAACCGGCAACATCAAATATTTCAGAGGAGATCATTCCGGGGAGTTCAGCAGTTTCTCCACCCAGGAGCTGCCCACCGGAGATTTTCAACCCTTCGATGATTCCTTCTATGATCACTTTAAACGTCTTTTCATTTATTTTTCCAGTAGCGTAATAATCCAGGAAAAAGAGTGGGCTGGCGCCAAGCGTCAATATATCATTCACACACATAGCAACAAGGTCAATCCCGATAGGCTCAAGGTAATCAACTTCGAGTGCAAGCTTTATCTTTGTCCCAACCCCATCCGTAGAGGTTACAAGTACAGGGTGCCTGTAATTTTTTAAAATATCTGAAAGATCATAAATCCCACCAAAACCTCCTATAACATCATGTGAAAGCGTAATCTTTTTGACAATTTCGACAACTTTATTCGCCCTTTCCAAATTTACACCTGCATCTTTGTATAGCATGCGAGAATTATAATTAAACCGGTGGAGGTTACTCAAGCACTGTGTTAAAATCTAACCCTATGAGGAAAATTTTTATCTATTTGAAATTTGCACGGATATTTAACTGCCTATTGACAGCAATTCTTGTTACTTTCTCCTTTGCAATGGTTCATCACTGGAATTTAAAAGATGTTCTACTATCAATTCTCATTTTTGTTGCTGGCACAGCATTTGCCAATATTTCAAACGATATCAGAGATTTTAAAATTGACCTTGTCGCCCATCCTGAGCGTCCACTTGTTAGAGGAGAAATCTCGCACAAAGAGGCCTTTTTCATGTCCATTGTCCTATCCTCAATCGTTCTGATATCAGCTTATGTTCTCGGCAAAAGAGTATTTCTTTTCATTCTCACCCTCTACATTTTCACTCTGATTTACAATTTTTTCTTAAAGAAGCATCATCTATGGGGCAATCTTGCCGTTGCAGCTATTTCATCGGCGACATTCCTCATTGCTGGGGTTATCACCGGTAATTTCAGACCGCTCATCTTCCCATTTGTTCTTTCATTCGTATTTCAACTTTACAGGGAAATCCTCAAGGATTTACACGACCTGGAAGGCGACAAACTTGGGGGATACCGCACTCTCCCATTGATTAAAGGTGAAAAACTAACTATAATTTTATCACAGATTTTGCTTTTTGCTCTCATAATCCTGACTCTGATACCAGCAATCTTTAGAATTTATGGGAAGGTATATTTTTTCATAACTCTTTTCTTTGTTGACATCCCATTAATTCTTGTTGGTCTCAGAATCAGGGAAGGTATCGAGAAGAAAAAATTGAAAAAAATACTTGATTTAATTAAGGTCCCGATAATGTTCGTTTTAGTCGCAATCTATCTGGGAGGATGAGAGAGTTGAAACCTTTGATCATCGCACACAGGGGGTTCTCAGGACTCTACTATGAAAATACTCTTAAGGCATTTGAAGAGGCCTTAAATGCGGGAGCAGATTACATTGAGTTTGATATAAATCGCACTAAAGATGGTGAAATCATTGTTGTTCACGACTATACAATCAGAGGCAGATACTTCAAGGACATGACGTTTAAAGAGGTTGAGGAAATCTCACTTGGGGATAACTGTAGAATCCCATCACTTAATGAGGTCATGGAAACATTTTCTGGCCGGATTAAATTTTACATCGAGATCAAAGACCGAAAGATTGTTGACCCACTTCTTAAAATTGTTGAAAATTACCCGAATGATGACACAGTGATTGCATCATTTGACCATTATGCCCTGAGGAAAGTTAAGGAAAAAAATCCACACATAAAAACATCAGCACTCTTTGGTGATGTGATAATTGATCCAGTTCCAACACTTTCGGCACTTGATGCGAATTTCTTCCATCCCTGCTGGGAGGAAAGAAGTCCAGAGCCCTATGAACTTATTGATGAGGAATTCATCCTATACCTGAACCATCTTGGATTCGGGACGATCTCCTGGGCTGAGGACAGGCCAGAGGTAATAGAAAAACTTATTGAGAAGGGATTCAATCTGATTTCCACAAACAGACCTGATCTTGTCTATCAAATAAGGAGATATAAGGCCAAGAGTGCTTCATGATTAAGATAGAAGAGTTCGATTTTGATTTACCACAGGAATTGATAGCTCAGTTTCCGGCTCCCAAAAGGTCGGAATCGAGGCTTCTTGTACTTCGCAGGGATCCTTTCGAGATTCACCATCTCAAATTTAGAAACATCGTAGAATTTTTTCAGCCCGGAGACGTGCTTGTTTTGAATAAAAGTAAAGTCATTAAGGCAAGAATTTACGGCAGGAGGGCGTCTACTGGTGGAAAGGTTGAGCTTCTTGTTACAGAAATTAGGAGCGAGAATACATTTAAGGCCCTTGTGAAACCAGGAAGAAAGGCAAGACCAGGTGAGGTAATCGTACTTGATGGAGGTGTACAGGCTCAGGTTATGGAGAGGCTCGAAGATGGCTCAAGAATATTCAGCATTGAGGGTAAAGTTCTGGATGTGCTTGAAAAGTATGGACACGTTCCTCTTCCACCCTACATAAAAAGGAGTGATACAGAGCTGGATGAAGAACGTTATCAAACGGTTTTTGCCGAAGTCCCAGGCTCGATAGCAGCTCCAACCGCAGGGCTCCATTTTGAAAAACCCATACTGGAAGCCCTTGAGAGGAAAGGTGTTATCATCAAATTTGTGATTCTTCACGTCGGTCTTGGCACCTTCAAGCCTATAAAGGTTGACATAGTTGAAAAACACAGGATGGATAAGGAATATTTTGAAATTCCTGAAGAAACGAGAAAGGCCATTTTAGAAGCTAAGGAGAGAAAGTCACGGATATTTGGATGCGGGACAACAGTCACGAGGTCACTTGAGACCTGGAAGCTTGGAAAGGGGCCTCATCAAGGATATACTGATCTGTTTATCTATCCAGGGTTTAAATTTGATGTTCTCGATGCCCTGATAACCAATTTTCACCTTCCAAGATCAACTCCCATATTACTTGTTTCGGCCTTTGCAGGATGGGAGAAAATCAAAAAAGCCTATGAAGAAGCCATAAAACTTAGATACAGATTCTTCAGTTACGGAGACGCAATGCTCATAATTTGATCCATCCGTTATAATATCCCAAAAGGAGGATGATGCATGAATGTCTCAATGGTAATTCCAACATACTGGACAAGACCAGGGGATATTGGCTGGCAGCCAGGGGATGCCTTTTTTGACCATCCTACACCAATCAATACTGAAGGGACTCTCGGGAGAACCCTAAAGAGCCTTAAAATCCTTGAGAAAATATAACTTAAATTTTTACAACATCCATTGAAATGAATTTTCAAAAAGGTTTTACTTTTAGAGTTCTTACCCTCTTGATTTTGCATACAGTTTGTCCATAAAAAGGAATAGAACGACAGATATCAAGAATAGCGATATATCGAGAATTAATAAAACTGTTGTTAATAAACCTTTAATTCCTGGATTTTCATAAACTAAAAACAAAATAATTGACAAAGGGATCGGTAAAAGAATAACAAGCCTATTTAATAGACTAACTAATTTAGGAAATTTAGCACTCTCTCTTGTTTTCAAAAATTTCTCCCACATGAGCATATTTTCATGAGCATATTTTCATCTTTGACTTCATCTACAATTATGGGTCTTAATACTTTATTGATGTACGAGGCCAGTGATGAGATAACAAAGTCATGCCAGCAATACATAAGAGATAAAAAGAACGATGTTAATGGTACTATCAAAAGAAAAATTAGTATTATAAGGTATTCTTTTCTACCACTATCTTCTCTAAATTGCCACACTCCTACTATCAATGAGCTAATAATCAAAAGCAAATAATTAAATATTTTATTCCTCTCTTTCATTCGAAAGATAATTTCCTCTCTTACAGTTCTGTATTCTTCTATTCAGGATACTCATCTTTTCATTGCGCATATTTAAATTTTAATTCCATAGATTCTTTTTCATTAGATTTTAAAGATGGGGAGGGTAAAAGCCCTCCCCATCTTTAAAATCTATGTCAAATCTTACTTTGTATAATCGTAAAAACCCTTTCCGGTCTTTCTACCCAGGAGACCCGCCGCAACCATCCTCCTCAGGAGAGGACACGGCCTATACTTCGGATCACCAAGGTCTCTGTACATTACTTCAAGAATGAATAGCACCACATCAAGGCCGATCAGATCGGCAAGTGCAAGTGGCCCCATAGGATGGTTGGCCCCAAACTTCATAACTTTATCGATATTGTCCCTGTCTGCCACACCCTCCATCAGGGCGTAGATCGCCTCATTGATCATGGGCATGAGTATTCTATTTGCGACAAATCCCGGATAATCATTGACAAGAGCCGGGTCTTTCCCAAGTTTCTGAGAAAGCTCCAGAACTGTTTCAACGGTCTCATCCGAAGTTAACTGGCCCTTTACTACCTCCACAAGCTTCATTACAGGTACAGGATTCATAAAGTGCATTCCGACAACCTTATCAGGTCTATTCGTGGTTGCTCCAAGCTCCGTTATGGAAATAGAGGATGTATTTGAGGCTAAAATCACTTCCGGTTTTGTGATTTCATCCAGTTTCTTGAAAATATCCTTCTTCAAGTCTTTATTCTCGATGACCGCTTCCACCACAAAATCTACATCTTTCACCTGCTCAATGTCGGTAGTGGGTAATATTCTGGAGAGGGCAGCTTTCTTTTCGTCCTCTGTTAAGGTACCTTTCTTTATCTGACGGTCCATATTCTTTGAGATAGTTTTGAAGGCCCTTTCAAGGTACTCCTCTTTTATATCGACCAGAACAACATTATACCCGTACTGTGCAAAAACATGGGCAATTCCGTTACCCATTGTTCCAGCGCCAATAACGGCGACTTGTTTAATTTCCATTGCGGACCTCCTTTTTAATGAACTTTCTCGGAAATTATAATATTTTCAAACAGAATATAACAAGATCTTAATGAAATGATTTTTATTCCCACTCGATGGTTGCAGGGGGTTTGGAAGTGATGTCGTAAACAACTCTGTTTATTCCAGAGATTTCATTTACTATCCTTGAGGAAATCCTCGCCAAAAGGTCAAGGGGTAGCCTTGCCCAGTCGGCCGTCATGCCATCCACAGAGTACACCGCCCTGATGGCAACCACGTATTCGTACGTTCTTTTATCCCCCATGACTCCCACTGTTTTAATCGGAAGGAGAACCGGGAAAATCTGCCATAATTCGTCATAGAGTCCAGCCTTTCTTATTTCCTCCTCAACA
>JALSOD010000025.1 GCA_026986655.1 Caldifarciminota bacterium
TCATTCATAATACTCGGAGTATTTTTCTTAGTACTTTTTGCAGGAGCCTACATCATTCAGGCCAAGCAGATTTACAACTGGCACTGGCAGGATATTCCACCTGTTATGCCTGTGTTCTTGAAGGCAGCTCTCCTGACACTTGAGGTGTCTGCCGTATCAACCATCGTCGCAATTATTATTGGGATAGTCGCCGGGTTGATGAAAATCTCAAGTGAACCTGCCCTAAGATTGCTTGCGTCCATCTATGTAGAATCAATCAGAAATACTCCTCTACTTATTCAGATTTTTATCGTTTACTTCTTCGTTGCTACAATATTTAGAATGACTGCATTTCAGGCTGCCGTCTTTGCTCTGTCCATTTTTGAAGGTGCTTATGTTACGGAAATAGTGAGGGCAGGAATTCAGAGCATCCCGAAAGGTCAGTGGGAAGCAGCACAATCCCTCGGTATGAACTATTTCCAGGTGATGAGATATATCATTCTCCCTCAGGCGTTCAGAATTATCATTCCTCCTCTTGCAGGACAGTTTATCTCGCTTATTAAAGACTCTTCACTTGTTTCGGTGATGTCACTTCCTGAATTGACACTAACAGGGCGTCAGATCAATTCAAGGATATTCAGACCGTTTGAGGTGTGGTTTACAGTTGCCGCATTGTACTTCATTATGACGACAACTCTGTCAGTGTTTACCCATTACCTTGAAAGAAGGATGAGAGTCAATGGTAAGAGTGGTTGATATTCATAAAAGATTTGGACATTTGCACGTTTTGAAAGGAATAACATTTGAGGTCAAGAAGGGTGAAGTGGTGGTTGTTGTTGGACCTTCTGGTGCCGGGAAAAGCACAATGCTTCGCTGTATCAATGCTCTTGAACGTGTTGATAGCGGACATATTTATATAGAGGATGAAGACATAACCGATAAGAAGGTAGATAAAAATAAGATCCGTGCAGAGGTTGGCATGGTTTTCCAGCATTTTAACCTTTTCCCGCATTTGACTGCACTCCAGAATGTGATGCTTGGGCCTGTAGTGGTTAAAAAGGAACCTAAGGACAAGGTGAGGGAACTTGCACTTGAACTTCTTGATAAGGTAGGCATAAAGGATAAGGCCAATAGTTACCCTTCCCAGCTTTCAGGTGGACAGCAGCAAAGGGTTGCCATAGCCCGTGCACTTGCCATGAAGCCAAAAGTCATGCTCTTTGACGAGCCCACCAGTGCACTTGACCCGGAGATGATCAAAGAAGTTTTAGATGTAATGATTGATCTTGCACGTGAAGGCATGACAATGATTGTGGTTTCCCACGAGATGGGATTTGCGCGTGAAGTTGCGACAAGAGTCATTTTTATGGATGACGGCAGGATAGTTGAAGAAGGGCCAGCCTCAAAGATATTTACCAATCCAGATCATCCAAGAACAAAATTATTCATGAGTAAAATCCTGTGAAAGTCGTTGTTGGTTCTTTAAATCCTGTGAAAATAAATGCTACTCTACATGCGTTTAGACATTATTACAATTTTGTCGAAGTTGTAGGAGCAGAATCAAACTCCAGAGTTCCTGATCAACCAATAGGAAACGAAACCTTTGAGGGAGCTTTCAATCGAGTAAAAGATGTATACAGACGGTACACAGCTGATTTCTACGTTGGAATAGAAGGCGGCATATACAAAATTGCAGATATCTGGTTTTCATTTGGTGCAGTTTGCATAATGAATAAACATGGCAGGGTGGGGTGGGGAACATCTCCTATGTTTACATTACCAGATTTTGTGGTAAAGAAGCTTCAAACAAGGGTTGAGCTTGGAGGAGTTATGGATGAGCTCATTAATGAGCATAATTCAAAACAAAAGCAGGGGGCAATAGGATACCTTTCAAAGGGTGTGATCGATCGGATGAAGCTTTATGAAATTGGGGTGATCATGGCTCTCGTACCATTCATAAATTCTGGATGGTACTTTAAATAGTAGTCGCCAAAATCAACCAAAATTCTAATCCAATCTACGTTTTTTAATTTTTGCTATTGCCCAAACACGACTGTAGTAAAAGTTTTTGAGACGTTTAGTTTGCTTTAAAATTCTCACATGTATCTCATCGTTGTGGTAGGTTTTATCCTATTTATAATCCTTCTTTCCGGAAACACATCTGTAATACGCAAGATAATATATCTTCTAGCGATTCCGTTACTTATCTGGATCGCCCTGAGGATAGCGATGCTCGTTGGTATAGCGTTCAGATCTGGCCTGGTGGGTGGGATAATTCTTGCGGTGATAGCTTTTTACCTTTTTAAAACACATTACAAAAAATCATGATAAAGAGTGTATTAGCAGCATATCTTCTGCTCTTAATACCTGCAATCATATCCTGGATTGAAAAACTCAGACTCGAGAAAGACATCATAATCTCGAGTTTGAGGGCCTTTGTGCAGCTACTTATCTTATCGTCGGTCATCCTCTATTTCTTTAAACTACCGGTCATCTTTAACATTCTTTTTGTATTCATAATGCTTGTATCAGGCTGTGTTATTGCAATGGAGCGGGGTAGAGGAGTTCCATACTCTTTCTGGATTTCCTTCATTGCCATGTTCGTTAGTTTTTTACCTGTATTTGCACTGCTCTTCTTTACAGGTGTTTTAAAACTCGTCCCAAACGTTTTTGTGCCAATCTCCGGGATGTTGCTTGGAAATGCAACCAAGGCCCTATCTCTCGTTTTTAACAGGACCAAAAAACAGGTTGAGGAGAATCATGAGATAATAGAGGCGGCTTTTTTGGATGGCGCTGGCTATATCGAGGCATCGAAGATTTTCATGATTGATGTAATGAATGTTGCTCTAATTCCTCAGATAGATGGATTAAAAATCCTCGGAATCGTCCATATTCCAGGGACAATGGCAGGACTTTTGATCGGAGGTGTGAAGCCCATTGACGCCGCATTTTACCAGTTAATAGTTGCATATTCAATCGCATCGATTTATGTTTTTACAACCTTTATAGGGGCATATTTAAGTTTCACTCTTTTATTGAAGGATAGATATGAAAAAACAGCAGGAAAATAAAAATATCATAATACTTGCTTCGGGAAATGGCTCGAATTTTGAGGCCATTGTAAATCACATCAGACAGGAAAACCTGCCGATAACAGTTGAGATGCTTGTAACCAATAACCCCGAAGCCTTTGCCATTATAAGGGCTGAACGACTCGGGATACCTTTTAAAATTATAGATTCCAGAAAATTCCGGAGCAGATCCGAGTACAATAGAGCCCTTGATGAATTTCTTTCTTTAATTGAATTTGATCTCATGGTACTTGCAGGATATATGATGATACTCCCGGCATTCATCGTTCGGAAATACTGGAGAAGAATTGTAAATATCCACCCATCCCTTCTCCCGGCTTTTCCCGGTCTACACGCTATTGAGAAAGCCTTTGAGTACGGAGTCAAAGTGACGGGTGTAACTGTTCACTTTGTAGATGAGGGAGTGGATACCGGTCCTATAATCTCTCAAGAGTGCGTGAAAATCGATAAAAATGATACTCTGAAGACCCTCGAAGAAAAAATTCACAGGGTAGAGCACAAAATTTATATTGAGGCTATTAAAAAAGTACTCTTTTAACTTTGAAGAGAATTAAATTCCCCTCAATTAAATCTTACGTTAAGTATTTCCGCAAACTCGTTGATTTGGAAAGAGAAGCGGAAAAGGAATTTCATCTTAAAGAAATTAAAAATTTAACCGGAAAACAGAGAGAAAAATTAGGAAGAGCTGTTCTGAAATTGTCCGCAAGACCGGCTGGTGAGCTTATCGGAGGATATAAGCTGGTAAGATTTTACAGAAAAGATATGCCAGATCACCAGATAAATATCGGTGATGTTGTCCTTGTCAGTGTAAAATCACCACTCAGGGATGGAATTGAAGGTACTGTTTACGAGAAGACACAGAGCTATTTGACGATTGCATTTGACAGAGAACCTTTCCTTAAAAAGTCCAGGAAACTTTACCGGATTGACCTTTATATAAATGACATAACGTTCAGAAGGATGCTTGATACTCTGACATTGGTTGAGAATAGCGTCTCAAGATTTCCACTTGAAGTGCTTCTCGGGAATGGAAAAATTGATATCAAGTCGTCGAAAGTAGAGGTTACCAGTTTGAATGAATCCCAGAGTAAGGCAGCAGAATTGGCAGTTGGAAGTGAACCACTATTTCTTATTCACGGACCACCTGGAACCGGTAAAACGACCACACTTGTTAAGATCATTTATGAACTTGTTCGACAAAAACGTTCGGTTATTGCCACTGCAGACAGCAATAACGCAGTTGACAATCTTGTGGAGGGGCTTATTAATGAGGGCATGAATGTGGTGAGAATTGGACATCCTGCACGACTCAATCCAAACCTGCTTGAGGTCTCACTGGATTTCCTTGTACAACGTCACGAAAAATTTAAAATGATTAAAGAGATCGATGAAAAGATTACGAAAATTAAAAATGACCAGTTGAAATATAAAAAACCAACACCATCTCTTAAAAGAGGATTAACAGATGAAGAAATTTTTAATCTTGCCAAAAAGAAGAAGGGGGCGCGTGGTATCTCTTCAAAGATTATTGAATCAATGGCACGGTGGATAGAAAAGCAACACGAGATTAATTCACTGGTAAAAAGAGAAATTCAAATTTATGATGAGATTGTCAGAGATATAGTTTCCAGGGCCGATGTTGTGTGTAGCACGAACTCGACGGCCGGTAGCGACCTCCTTTTAGAAAAGTCCTTTGACGTAGTGGTGATAGATGAAGCCACTCAGGCGACAGAACCTTCCTGTTTGATTCCATTGGTTAAGGCAAAAAAATTGATAATGGCCGGTGACCACAGGCAGCTCCCACCCACGATCTTGAATTCGGAAGCCAATGCCCTCTCCTTTACACTCTTTGAAAGGTTTCTGAAGATTTACCCTGAAGTCTCATACATGTTGAGGATTCAGTATCGAATGAACGAGAAA
>JALSOD010000026.1 GCA_026986655.1 Caldifarciminota bacterium
GCACCACCGGCTGCCAGCCATATTGGGGTAAGTATTTCATAAGTTTGATAATTCGAAGACCCCCGGCGTAACCTATTGGAGGGAAGTAGTAGGTGATGATCAGGACTTTCCTCATAATTCCTCGTAAAGTTTCCTTACGTTCTCTTCAAAATTTGCCCTTTTTTGAATAACACTTTTATTATACATTATCGCCTCATCAACTAATTCTGGATGGGAAACAGCAGAAATCATCCTTTCTACAAGCTCATCTGCGTTTCCCGGCTTGAATAGGAGTCCATTCTTTGCGTGAATAATCCACTCCCTGTTACCTGGAATGTCTGTGACTATTGGAAAACATCCGGTTGCCATCGCTTCAAGCAGGGAAACTGATGTAGAATCCGTAAATGAAGCAGACACGTAAAATCTGGAATTTGTTAGATTTTTAATAAGTGTTTCACGTGAAACTCTTCCTGTTAGTCTTATAAAAGTGTCTTTAGCAATTGCTCTTTCTATCTCCTGTCTCATCTCTCCATCGCTCATCATGACGAGCTCAACATCTGGATAACTTTTGTGAAATTGTTTAAATGCCCTCACTACGGTCAATGGATCCATGTCAGAATCCAATCTTCTATGCGTTATAAATAAATTCCGTTTCTGAATCGTCAGAGGGAGGTCTCTAATACCTTTTTTAAGTCCAAAAGGGAAGATTCTAATTTTCTCGCCGGGGATTCCCCAGCCGTTGAGGATTCCCTTCATAAAGATGGCATCTACGTGGATGAGATCAAATCCCTTTAAAATCCACGCCGTTAACCTTCGATGAATGACACTTTTTGAAGGCACAACAAGTAAGTCGCTTCCCCACACAGAGAGGATTTTTTTGCCTTGGATAAATCGGGCAATAAATCCGTAATTTGAAATAAAGTGAGCATGCGTGACATCGGGATACAATTCTCCTGCTAATTTTCTAAATTGAGGAATTAGGGGGAGATATCTAAAAAAATTTTTCTTCTCTACCAATGGTCTTACTCTGTGGATTTCAAAAGAATTCGTGGGACGAAGTGGTGGCTCTGCTGAAGCCACATGGACTTCATGGCCCTGTTCGCTTAAAGTTTCTGCAAAGAGATAGGTGTGATAGGAACTGATATCCGCAAGTAAAAGAATTCTCATAAGGATAATAGCACTCCACTTAATTTTAATGTCTATAAATCCCCCTTTGATAAAAGGGAGACGCAAGGGGATTTTCAAAAAATTTAACATCCCCCTTATTCCCCCTTCTAAAGAAGGGGGAATTATAGAGTTTGTAATGAAACTCAATCCTATATCCAGATTTACTGGTAGAGTAGGCGTACATTTTCATGCCTGCAGGCAGCTATATTATACTGACTAACGAGTGTAGATAGTTATTACGACCTTATTAGCCACCTTATTTGTCGTGAATGTCCTTATACTTTTGGAATTGATTCCATTCTTTGCAAAGAAATTTTTCAGGAGTGCGGCCCTTTTTTTCTGGACTCTGTCTATCCGGGCCCCCTTGTATACGAGAATATCAAATCTTACCGCGTTCTTATAAGAGGAGATGAAGGCCTTCAAAATTCCCATTCCCTCCTTTGTCAATTCAGCTTTGCCCGAGACGAATAGTCTTGTGATTGGAAAGACTTTTCTCGTGGTCTTTAACGTCTCTTTAACCTGAACCGTGTCTAAAACAGGGAGTTTGCTGGTCTCGTATAGTCTCTGTGCAACCATCTTTGAGAGATTCTCGTTTTCCTGTTTTAGATCTCTAACAACATGTTTTAGTGGTAGGTATTCGAACTTGTAAAAGTATGTGAAAATTGAGAGTAACGCCACCCAGAGTATCAGGAGGGTAAAATTCAAAATTTTCATCAGGATTTCTTCTCTTCTTCTATCTCTTTAAGTTCCTTCTCTAATCTGGAGACCCTGGAGTGAAGTTTCAGGAGATAGAAGAACAAGCCGATCCAGATTATGGCATAAGCGATAAACAGATTTTTCATGATTAAAACTCCTTTAAAGAGCCACCGGGCGGATTTGAACCGCCGACCTGCGGTTTACGAAACCGCTGCTCTGCCGACTGAGCTACGGTGGCCCTTATGGGCTTAAAATAATAATTATCTAAAACCAATTGGTCAAGCTGGTTGGAAAAGGATGTTCGAATATTTTTTAGTCATTAAACTGAATTGCACATATTCACGAGGATTTTGGCCTGCCTCTTTTAGCACGGGTGAATTTATCATAAAGATCCCCTTTAGAAATCGGGAATATAGCGTTCACACCGCCTCCAATTTTTCGAACACTGTCACAGGTTGTATTTTACATCCTGAAGACTCCAAATTTGTGATCGGGTATTGGCGCGTTAAGGGACATAGAAATTCCAAGCGCAAGCACAATCCTTGTATCCACCGGATCGATTATTCCATCGTCCCATAGCCTTGCCGTGCTATAATAAGCACTTGATTCTTCTTCGTATTTTTTGAGTACTGGCTCGCGAATTTTTCTCTCCTCTTCAGGGGAGAGTTCGAGTCCCTTCCTGCGCAGCTGGTCTCTTTTCACCGTAACCAGCACGTTGGCAGCCTGCTCACCCCCCATGACTGCAATCTTTGCATTGGGCCACATGAAAAGGAGTCTTGGATTATAGCCACGACCTGCCATAGCATAGTTTCCAGCTCCGTATGAACTTCCGATTATTACGGTAAATTTAGGCACCTGAGCTGTGGCTACAGCGTGAACCATCTTTGCCCCATCCTTTGCTATGCCACCATGCTCGTACTGTTTGCCAACAATGAATCCAGTGATATTTTGAAGGAATACAATGGGGATTTTCCTCACGGAACACATTGAAATGAAATGTGCCCCTTTCTGTGCAGCTTCAGAGAAGAGGACTCCGTTGTTTGCAACGATGCAGACAGGGTATCCCATTATCCTCGCAAATCCAGTCACCAGCGTTGTCCCATACCTTGCCTTAAATTCATGGAATCTTGATCCGTCTACAATTCTTGCAATAATTTCCCTTGCGTCGAAGGGCTTCTTTAAGTCTTTGGGAATTATTCCGTAAATTTCTTCAGGGTCATAGTAGGGATCTTCTGGCTCGGCTATATCAAGGGGAAATTTTTCCGGCCGATTGAGATTTTCAATAATATTTCTTGCGATTTGAATGGCATGACGATCATCAACTGCGAAGTGGTCGGCAACCCCAGAGATTCTCGTATGGACATCGGCACCTCCCAGTTCTTCTGCTGTAACTTCTACACCAGTTGCAGCCTTCACCAGAGGTGGCCCTCCGATGAAAATCGTACCCTGCTCCTTCACAATGATGGTTTCATCAGACATTGCAGGAACGTAGGCTCCTCCTGCTGTACATGAGCCCATAACAATTGAAATCTGGGGGATATTGTCTGCCGACATTCTCGCCTGGTTATAGAAGATACGGCCGAAGTGTTCCTTGTCCGGAAATACTTCAGCCTGGAGTGGCAGGAAAACACCCCCTGAGTCGACCATGTAGACACATGGAAGGTGGTTTTCCATTGCAATTTCCTGCGCCCTGATATGTTTTTTTATAGTTTCCGGGAAATAGGTTCCCCCCTTAACGGTTGCATCGTTGGCAACAATGCAAATCTCTTTCCCGTGGACTACTCCTATTCCCGTGATAATACCGGCTGCAGGCACCTGATTATCGTACATTCCCCATGCTGCGAGTGGAGAAAGCTCAAGAAACGGAGTATTCCTGTCAAGAAGAAGCTCAATTCTCTCCCTTACCAGAAGTTTTCCACGCTCTTTATGCCTTTTGATCGCCTCGGGAGGTCCCCCCTTCTTGACCTGCTCGAGCCTCTCACGGAGCTGCTTCACAAGCTCCTTATGGTACTTCATATTTTCTATAAATTCAGGGCTGTTGGTTTTTACTCTGGATTCAATCCTGAACATGCGCCACTCCTTTTTTCTCGAAAATAAAGCACATACCAGAAATTTTCAACCATACATGAAGAATTTTTCATATATCTAAAGACATGAGACAAAATCTCAAAAAGTGAAAATCCCTTTATCATTTGCCAGAATTGGGGCAATATGAAAATTATGACCTGAAAGTACTATTGACATTATGTAATTTTTAAATGAAAATCAAGCAAAACTCCGAGCCTGTACACCTACGGCTTAAGCTATGGTGACAGGCCGATAGGGTAGAGCTGGAAACGGCTCTGCCTCCCGTGTTTGGAAAGGAGTATTTATGATAAAAACTGAAAATCTAAAATTTCGCTATCCTGACCAGAAAACCTTCCTACTCAATGGAGTTCATCTGAAGATTGCGGGAAAAGGGATTACCGAGATTGCAGGTATTTCCGGTAGCGGAAAGACAACTCTTCTTGAAATTCTTAATGGCATTATTCCACACATTTACAGGGGTTATAGGGAAGGTATAGTCTCTGTATATGGTAAAGACCCAGAAAATGTTCCCATTGAAGTGATTTCAAACTCCGTTTCCACACTGATTCAAAACTTTGAGCTTCAGCTTTTCAGAGAAAATGTAACAGATGAGGTCAACACATCCTCAAAACTTGCAGAAAGGCTGGGTGTGGATAAACTCGCAGGTAAAAAAATTAGAGAGCTCTCCTCTGGAGAAAAGCAGAGAGTGCTGATTTTAAAGATTATTGAGAAAGGTACTACGGCTTTTTTGATGGATGAACCATTCTCCAGCCTGGATAACGAAGGAAAAGAAATCCTTAGAACCATTATAGAAGAACTGGGAAAAACGGTAATTATTTTTTCCCATGAGTTTCATTTTCGCAACTCAACAAAATTTGTACTTTCTGGTGGGGAGATGAAAGTTCCTCCATCAGACCACCTGAGGGAACTGGGGATAAAAGTTCAGCCCTATGATTTCAGCCTCAGCAGGGTTTCTTACAACGGTACCCCACCGTTAATTTCAACCAAGGGAATCACGTTTTCGTATGGGAGTCACAGGGTCCTTGATGGGATTGACTTTGAAATTTATCCGGGGGAGATTGTCGGAATCTCAGGAGCAAATGGAACGGGAAAAACCACACTCGGACGAGTCCTTGCGGGATTTTTGAAACCTGCGAATGGGAAGATTTTTTATCGTGGGAGGGAACTGAGAAATTCTGTAGCAGGAGAGAGAATAGGTCTCATTTTCCATGACCCTTACACACAGATTTTTGGCCTCAGGGTAAAAGATTTTATCAACTTTAATGGAGTTGAGCAAAATATGCAGACACTTGGTCTTAACCTTCATCCAGAATCGAGAATCCTTAGATTGTCTCGTGGTGAACTCACAAAATTGGCTATTGCAACTAACACAGAGTACGAAATGATAATCTACGATGAGCCTACAAATGGACTCGATTATATCAGTTTAAAGAAGTTTGCAGAATTCCTCGGGAAATTAAGGGATTCTGGCAAGTCACTTTTAGTATTTTCTCATGATCTGGAGTTTCTAAACAGGGTTTCTGACAGGAGATTTGAACTAAAAGGAGGAAAGTTAATTGAATTATAGAAGATTTGCCTATATTGCAGTGTTTGGAGGTCTCTGGGGCGTCTGGGAAATTTTTGCCGGCTTTGTGATACACGCCCTGAATATCCCTCTTAAGGGTGTTGTGATGAGCTCAGTTGCCGCCATGATCATGCTTGTAGGACGACGATTTGTTCCAGAGAGAGGAGCGACATTTTCTATGGGAGCAGTGGCGGCCGTATTGAAACTACTCTCTTTCAGTGGATTTATGCTTTCTCCATTTATCGCTATCTTGATAGAATCCACAATAGCAGAAGTTGTGTTAACTATCTCAAAGAATACATTCCCGGGTTACTTTGTGGCCAGTGGTCTCGTGGTAATGTGGTCTCCACTACATAGATTGCTTATTCAGGGACTGATTTTTTCGAACCGTATATACATCTTTTATGTTGAGCTTTTGAGGAGAGCTTCAAAATTGCTTGGTGTACCCGAGAGCAAATCCATAATGGTATTTGTCGCCTATCTTGCCATTCTTTTTCTCTTTGGTGGAACTGTGGGAATCGTTACCTGGTTCATAGGGAAGAACCTCAGGAAGGAGCTTGAGAGATGAAAAACAGGAAGGTGATTGCACTACTTTTTATATTGATTCCTATTTTTTCTTACACCCTGAGGGGATGGGTGTTTTATGCCATTTTTGGCGCGTATCTGATCCTTGGCTATTTCCTTGATAGAAGAAGTTCAAAAATGCTAAAAAAGAAAATGTTCTGGTTTTTTGTCCTATTCATCGTAATTTCCTATCCACTTATTATGCCTGGTAAGGATATCAGGATTTTTGGAATTCCCGTCCTTTCTAAAAAGTACCTGATAGAAGGGTTAAATATTGGCATAATTGGTGCCACCATGTTTGTGTGGTTATTTATTCTGACTCGTTCCATTTCACCCCAGGATGTAGCTTCTTTCTTTAAAAAATTAGGTATGAGAAACATTGGGATTGTGGTCTCGATAGCAATGAATTTGCTCCCTTTCATGGTAGAAAGTATTGAAACCACTTACATGGCGATGAGATTGAAGGGTGGTTTCAAATGGTCTCCTCAGAGAATTTATCTCTTCGTTCTTACTGTATTTAGGAATACTGCTCTGCTTGCAGAAAATTTGACCATAGCACTGGCCCTGGAGGGAATTGAAAGATGATTCTTATTATAACCGGTGAGGTAAAATGTGGGAAAACAACACTTGTAAAACAGCTTGTAGAGAAACTTGAGAATATAAAACTCTGGGGATTTGTTACACCCTCCATTTTTGATAAGGGGAGGGTGGTTGGATACATGGCAGAAATTTTACCCACAAACAAGAGTTTTCTCCTCGTATCAACCTCGGGAGAGGGTGAAAAGGTTGGAAGATTCATTCTCCTGAATGAGGGTAAGAAAACCTTATTTTCGGAGTTAGAGAGACTGAAAGGGGACTTCTTCATCTTTGATGAATTTGGTCCCCTGGAACTCAGAGGTGGTGGGTTGAGATCTCTTTTCAACAGGTTTCTTGAAAGCGGGAAGAGCGGGGTAGTTGTTGTCAGAAAAAGAATTTTGGATGTATTCCTCAGGGACATAAACCAGCCCTATATGGTTTTCGATGCCGAGAAAAATGACGCCATCAATAAACTCCTTGAGGAGATAAAAAAATTACTTAGAGGAGGTATGTGAAATGATAGAATTGTTCCTATTACTATCGATAATCTCCGGGGATACTCTCCCCACCATAGATGAAATAATTGTGACCGCAAAGGCAGAACCAATGGCTATACTCTCAAGTACGATGGAGATACCAGATTCTATACTAAAGAATGTGATAACACCTGACAGGGCCTTAGAGGAGCTCTCGGGTATTTACATCTCCTACGGTGCGAAAATTGGCGCAGACGTGATGATAAGGGGCTTTGATACAAGAGAAATCACCATTTTGATTGACGGAGTACCAGTGAGTCTGCCCTATGACGGGACCTTTGATATTTCTCAAATCCCTGTATCTGATTTAACGAAGATCAGAATTTACAAAGGAGTGGGAACGAACATTTTTGGTCCTAATGCGATGGGTGGTGCCATTAATTTTGTGACAGCCTCACCGTTTTCAGGCAAGCGGCAGATTTCTCTCGGTGTGGGGAGAAACTTCGACAAATTTGCAAGTTTTACCTACTCAGTCAGTTCAGGCAATCTGGGGCTTCTAATAACTGGTGGGTACGCCAGATCTGATGGATTTTACCTTTCAAATGATTTCCAGCCAGACCTTAACGAAGATGGAGGTGTAAGAAATAATTCCTGGTATGATAAAACAAATCTTAGGGTTAAACTCGGATACACCACACTCAGCACCGGTACATTTTATCTCAACGCAGGCATTGTTGATAATTCGCGCGGTATACCACCTGAGGTAGGATCAACGAGACCAAGATACTGGAGATTCCCAGTCTGGCGTGAAAAGATTCTAAAACTGTCCCACGAGTATGGTTGGTCCCAAAAATTGCTCCGTACAAACTTTTACTATCAGGGTTTTTACAACGTACTTGAAAGTTACAGAGATTCCACTTTCCGGGACCTTAAATGGAAAAGCACTTATGACGATTACACAGTAGGCACAAATATTTATTATGACACTCCGAATTTCACCTCCAGTTTACTTTTGAAAAAAGATATCCACAGGGAGCAGGGTAACACTGGTGAGCCGTGGAAGAAATATAAAGATCTCAACGGCTCCCTCGCAGGCGATTATCTACTTCATTTTGGCGAAGCTAATATTTCTATTGGACTTGGTATCTCTTTTCTGAAGCCCTATGAGCTCGGAAAGGCCCAAAAAACCCTTTATGCCATTGATCCATCAATAGGAGCTACATGGGCTTCTGGAAATTTGAGATTCAAGACTTCAGCCGCCATGAGATCGAGATTCCCTACATTGAAGGAACTCTACTCCTCAAGACTTGGTCGATACATTCCCAATCCTGATTTGAAGGCTGAGAGGTCTCTCAACATGGATGCTGGAGTTACCTATGTCTTTGGTAACTTTGAGAGTGGCCTCACTTTCTTCGATTCTGAGGTGAAAGACCTGATTGATAGGATAAAAGTTGACTCGATCCACTATCAGATGGTGAACGTCCATAAGGCGAGATACTACGGGGTGGAGCTAAACTTAAAAGCTTATTGCTTTAAATTCAGTTACACATTTCTCAAAGCTCTTAATCTTTCACCTGATAGAGAGTTTGACTATCTGGAATACAGACCAGAGCATAAATTTAATTTAAAGTTCCAGAGAGCCGTTTACAGGGATGTGAAATTTGGTATGAATATCCAGTATGTTGGCTCAAGGTATTACATTGAAAGGTCAGGAACAGGTAAATTACCAGCCTATACACTAACAGATGTAAGTATTGAGAAAGCATTCGGAAGGTATGATATGAGTCTCAAGATAAATAATCTTTTCGATGTTAATTATGAAAGTGAAAAGGGAGATCCTATGCCCGGGAGGTACTACAGGTTCGATATTACGATCAACCTGGATTAAAATAATACACAATTTTTGAATTTTTATTCAAATAGGTAAGAGATGAGAGCGATAGTGGCATTTGAAGACGGATCATACTACATCGGGAAAGCATTCGGGTCGTATACGGACGCGCGGGGAGAGATTGTTTTCAACACCTCGATGAGCGGATATCAGGAGATACTCACGGATCCATCTTACAAAGGACAGGTTGTTTTGATGACGTATCCCCTGATCGGCAACTATGGTGTTAATGATGAAGACCTCGAGTCGAGACGCCCCTGGGTTGAGGGATTTATTGTCAAAGAGCTTGCCAGACATTACTCAAACTACCGTGCGAAGGAAGGACTTTCCGAATTTTTAAACAGGAATGGCATTCCTGGAGTTGAAGGAGTTGATACAAGAGCGATAACGCGAAAGATACGTGAAAAGGGCAGCTTACGGGTTTACATCACTACAAAGGACATTTCTCCACAGAAAGCGGTTGAAATCGCAAGGGAAATACCGGACATAAAGGGTAGGGACCTCGTCCGTCAGGTAACCACCGATGAACCCTATCTATTTAGAGAGGGTATGTGGAACGGGAGGGGGTATGAAAGACCTTCACGTTGGAAATTTAGAGTGGTTGTTTACGATTTTGGTGTAAAAAAGAATATTCTGAGGATAATGAATTCTCTCGGGATCGAAACCTATGTTGTGCCTGCGTATACTCCCTATGAAGATGTGCTTGCAATGGAGCCAGACGGCGTTTTTCTCTCAAATGGTCCGGGAGATCCTGAGCCTGTGTCCTACGCTGTCGAAAACGTGAAGAATCTTATTGGGAAACTCCCTATTTTCGGAATCTGTCTCGGCCACCAGATACTATCTCTCGCGCTCGGTGGAAAGAGTTTCAAGATGAAATTTGGACATAGAGGGGCAAATCATCCTGTAAAAAATCTGGACAGCGGGAGAGTTGAAATTACGGCCCAGAATCACAGTTTTGCAATTGATATAAAAAGCATGGAAGGTCTTGCAGAGATCACACATGTGAATTTGAACGATGGGACTCTTGAGGGGATCAGGGATAGGGGAAAGTTCTTTTTCACCGTTCAATACCATCCTGAAGATTCCCCTGGTCCCCATGATTCAATCTATCTGTTTAGAGAATTCTTTGACTTGCTTCGAGATTTTGACAGAAATAAATCAAAGCATATATAATTAGTGTTGATGTGTTTTTTGACCTGCCTGTCTTTCATTGAATTCCACAGGAAAAAGGAGGAATTATGGCAAAACTCAACGAAGCCAAGTATATCTGGATGAATGGGGAGTTAGTCCCCTGGAAAGATGCAAAGGTACATGTTCTTACTCATGCGTTCCACTATGCGTCAGGCGTATTTGAAGGGATCAGAGCTTACAAAACCGAGAAGCTGGGCACTGCTGTTTTTAGACTGGATGAACATGTGGAAAGGTTGATTAATTCTGCAAAAATTTACAGGATGGAAATCCCCTTTTCCCATGAGGATATTAAAAATGCGATCCTTGAGACCATTAGAGCCAACGAGCATGAGTCATGCTACATAAGACCAATCGTGTACCGTGGCTATCACAACCTCGGTGTGACCCCATTTGAATGTCCAGTTGAAATTGCCATTGCAACCTGGGAGTGGGGGAAATATCTCGGGCCGGAAGCCCTATTGAAAGGTGTGGATGTGATGGTTTCTTCATGGAATAAATTTGGTCCAAATACGTTACCTGCTATGGCAAAAGCTACGGCAAACTATGCCAATTCACAGCTTGTTAAAATGGAGGCTGTTCTAAACGGCTATGCAGAGGGGATTTTGTTGAATCCTGATGGTACTATTTCTGAAGGTTCGGGAGAAAATCTCTTCATTGTCTACAAAAAGGTGGTCTATACTCCACCACTTGCATCTTCAATCCTGCCAGGGATTACAAGGGATACGATTATAACGATTCTGAAAGACCTTGGATACGAGGTGAAAGAGCAACCTATCCCTCGTGAATTCCTTTACATAGCCGATGAAGTATTCTTTACAGGAACCGCAGCGGAGATTACGCCAATCAGATCAGTTGATAAGATCAAAGTTGGTAATGGTGATTTCCCTGTGGTGAGAGAAGTTCAGAAGGTATTCTTTGACCTTGTGGATGGAAAGATAGAGAAATATCTACACTGGTTGACGCCGGTTTATAAGTAGTCGGAAGTTATAAGAGGTTAGAATTGATGTGAGAGTGGGGCGCCGCCAAAGGCGGCGCCCCACTCTCTTTCTGTCACCCTGTCCGCCTTAGATGGACTAACAATATTAGTTATTAATGTGTAAGAAAGATTGGGGACAATTACTGAGACGGAATTTTCTCATACTGTTCCTAAAATCTTTATATATTGGATCTTTGTAAGACCGGTGGCACTGGATGCAAAAACCCACAGACAGTGCACGTTTGATTTCATTTAGGCTTAATGGTTTCACATCCGGTCTGGATCCCCTCTGGATAGGTTCATCAGACGTTGATATAAAACTTTCAAGTGGTATTATTAGCCCTGAAGATTTACTATCATAAACTGGTGTAAAAATAAGAGAGTCCTCTTTAACGCTCAAATTCCCCACTCCAAGACCAAGAGTTTTTGGATTTAGATGACAGTCCTCACAGCTCCTCGATGCCTTTCTCGTTGTGTGAGGGTCGAAAAAAGCCATGGCAAAATGATGGGCTGTAGAGTCCACTTGTCTCCTTTCTAAAACGGTGAGGTAAACCTGACAGCCAGGCGCTGATGGAAAAATCTTTCCACCTGGTGAGTGAACAAGCACCGGGTGCTCGTATCTCAGGTAGCTTCTCCTCTCCAGCCATCGTCCACGTGTTCTCCTGTATGATAGTTTATCCAGCTGTTTCAACTTTTTATTATAGACATCGTGGCATCCGTAACATTGAGGAATCCAGGCAGAATGGCACGCCTGACATGAAAGATCTTCGTGCCCTTTAAGGCTGTGGTACGGTGCTTTCGAGAGTAGTATTATAGGAATGCTGTCTCCGTGAAGTTTCCTGAAAAGGAACACTTTGCCGTTCTCCTTTTTCACATTGTAAAGCTCTGTTTTTCTCCTCCTTGAGATAGCCACAGAATCACCTACTTTTACGCTAATTTTTTTGTTCAAGCGAGCAAGAATTATAGCTGAATCAGAATCTCCTGTAACGGCTACGAATACTGGATCGTGGCAATCCTCACATGATATATCAACCTGATCTTCGACATGATGATACTCATTACCGTCTCCCATGAGACCTGTTGATGTGTGACAGTCTATACAATCAAGGCCGTATTCTGCGTGGATGTCAGGCAAAAGGTGTCTGTAAAATCTTCCTGATGATAGAGTATCGGGGTTTGGCGCCCCATTTTTATAAGGGGTTCCATAACCTTCGGATTCGTAGATTCCATAGTAGGAGAGGCCGATACGTGCACTTCTGTTGTGGCATTTTGTACAGTTTTTTGAAGGTATTCGGGTTGTTAATGCGTTGTGACCTTCCCTTTTTAACAGGTGGCAGTCTACACAACCACCTCCCCTTGTTCCAATTTCTCCCTCAAGATCATTTAAGCGTTTCCAGATGTGGCAGGTGGCACAAAATTTTCTATAATGAGAAACTGCAAGGGTAACGGGCAAGGATTTTAAATTGTAAATATCGACAGTATCCTCCGGTTTAGACAGCTCTCCCCATTGATACCTCAATGTGTTGATCAGTCCCGCATTCGTCGCCATGATACTGTGTTTTACCCGTTCAACCTGGTTTTTATGACATTTTCCACATGTAATTTCGGCGTAGGGTAAGTTGGCGGGATTTTTTATCATGCCTCTATGAGCCTCTTCCTCATTTGTGGCGTATGGATTTCCAAGATGACAGGATGAACATCCCAGAGCCTCCTTGGAATGATTGATATCCGGAGCAGGAACGGAGTCGTGACAGATGAGACAGTTTTCTACCCTATTGGCACCAATTCTTTTCGTGGTAACGGGCTTACGGAAGATAACAAGAGAGAGTGAAAGAAGAATAACGATGAGAACATAATAAAAGAGATTACGCTTCATCCTTGAAATGATAAATTCAGACCTTCACGAAATCCAGCGGCATTTCTCTGGCTCAAACCCACTGCTTTAAAATCTTGAAAGCTCATCTTTCATAATTTTAAATTACACCTTGCGAAAATTTAAACTAACCATTAAAATTTTTTACATGAAAAGATCATTAACTAAATGTCCGGTTTGTGGAGATAGATTAAAGATCACAGAATACAGGTGTACAACCTGTGGAACTGTGATCAGAGGAAGTTTTGAAGTGTGTGAATTCTGTGCACTTGGAGAGGAACAGTTAGATTTTCTTCGCCTATTTTTAAAGAGTAGGGGAAATCTCTCCGTAGTGGCAAAGGCCCTCGGTATTTCACACCCAACTGCAAGGCAAAAATTGAATAACCTCCTCTATTCCCTTGGTTATGAGCCCGAAGAAGAGGAGGAAAAAAGAATCAAGAGACAGGAGATACTTGACTTGCTTGAATCCGGGGAGATAAGTCCGGATGAGGCTTTAAAACTATTAAAAGGAGGGAAGTAAAATGTACGACGATGAAGTAAAAAGGATACTAAAAATGGTAGAAGAGGGCAAAATATCCCCTGAGGAAGGGGCTAAACTCATAGATGCTTTAGGTGTTGAATCTCCTGAGAAAAAGAAAGGGAAATACGTCAGAATCTATATCGAGTCTGAAGACGGGGAAAGGGTTAACATTAGAATTCCCTTAAAACTTGTAAAAATAGCCCACAAGTTCATACCTAAAAAGTTTATGAAGTTTACCTACGGAGATGGTGAGTCTCTTGACCTCTCTGAATTGTTAGATGCCATTGAGAGTGAGGTGGGAGAATATATAGATATTACCTCTGAAGACGGAGATATTGTAAAAATTTCCGTGGAGTAAAAATCATGGATAAGCTTGAAATTCTCCGGAAGCTTGCAAAGGGGGAGATAACGAGTGAGGAGGCCTTCGAACTTCTAAAAGGGGAACCAGAGCACACTCAAGAGATTTTCGAGAAAGTTAAATTTCTTGGCGATCCTACACCTAAAGTTATCCACGACACTTTAAATGAGCACACAGAAAAGATCTTTCCCTTAAAAAACAACGCTGTTTCGCTTGATCTCACCAGAGGAAAATATACACTCAAATGTGATGAGAATATAAGTGAGATTCAAATTTTTGGAAAGGGTAGTGCGGAGCAGGTTGACAAATCTGTAAAACTTTTCGGTAAATTTGAGATTCTCATTCCGAAAGTACCGACTGTTAATATTTCACTTTCGACAGGCTCTTTAAGAGGAGAAGTACATACGGATACCCTGAATGTTGCCGTTAACACCGGGTCTGCCCAGCTCAACATTGATTGCCAGGTTTGTAACATCGCCAATAAGTTGGGTTCGATAAGTGTTTCGTTCGATGAAGGATTGAAAGTTCTGAATGTAACCAATAAACTTGGTTCCATCGATATTAAAGTACCACGCTCTTTCAATGGAGTTGTAAATACGAGCAGGAAATTCGGGAATATCAGCTTTTCTTCTGACGTAATTTTTAGTTACTCTAAGTTTGGAAAGTATATTGTGGGAGTTAATGGGGATGCAGTTGTTAACATAGCAACAAAGCTTGGTTCGGTGGAATTTGGTTATGATACAGGTGGAGAGATTAACGAAGATATACAGGTCCAGGAGGAAGGAGGTTCGGGCCGTTGATAACATTTCTTTTGACATTTCGAAAAACGAAATTGTCGGGATTCTCGGCCCGAATGGTGCAGGAAAAACCACAACAATAAAGAGTATTTTAGGTCTTTTGATTCCAGATGAGGGTGAGATTTTTATAAGTGGACGTAAGGTTGGCACGTTTGACAGATGGATTTACAGGAATATCGCTGCTGTCCTTGAGGGTAATCGAAACGTCTACTGGAGGCTGACAGTACGTGAAAATCTTGAATTTTTCGCAGGCTTGCAGGGTTATAAACCCTCAGAATTAAAAGAGAAAATCGATTTTCTTCTTCAGAGGTTCGGGCTGGAGTCCAGACAGAACGACCAGGTTAGAACCCTATCCCGTGGCATGCAGCAGAAAGTTGCGGTGGCGGTTGCCTTTATCCGCAACACCCCGATACTCTTCCTCGACGAACCAACGCTCGGCCTTGATGTTGAGTCATCATTGGAACTAAGAAAAACCTTGAGGGAACTCGCATCTGAGAATTTGAAGACTGTTCTTATCTCCAGCCATGATATGAAGGTGGTAGAAGAAATCTGTGAGAGGGTCATCATTCTGAAGAATGGAAGAATCATAGCAAACGACAGGATCCCAAATCTCAAATCACTCTTCAGAACAATTGCCTATAAAATTGTTTATGAGGGGATGCTACAGGAGGAACTAAAAACCAGACTGAAGGATAATTTTCTCAATGTAACTTTCGGGAAAATGAATTTCGTGGTGGAACTGAAGAGAACGGAGGATATCTACGATCTCATGGACCTTCTAAGATCCTATAAAATCCAGATAAAATCACTCAAAGCCGAGGAGCCAGATTTTGAGAGAGTTTACATAGAGTTGATAAAAGGAGGAGAGGTGAATTGAAGCAGGTATTTTTCTCAATTTTAAGGAAGGAGTGGATCACCACAATTCGGTACCCCATGAATTTCATTTCTTCCCTCGTGTCAATCTACCTCATATTTTTCCTGATATTCATAGGATACAAAACAGTTGGAGGAGGCGGTCCCAACTTCGGTCAGAATCTTGAAAGCATCATCGTGGGGTTCTTCCTATGGACTTTTGCTATTGCCGCCTATGCAAGGCTTTCCTGGGGGCTCACTTCTGAATCCACCACCGGAACACTTGAGCAGCTCTACATGTCACCAGTTGGGTTCCACTGGATATCCGTTTTTATCGTAATCTCCGACTTTTTGATTTCATCTCTCTTGGAAATCCCAATCCTGTTTCTCATGATGTTGACCACCGGGAAATGGCTTCATATCGATGTTATCACACTCCTCATTCTTTTCATCCCCACAATTGGAAGTGTTTATGGAATAGGCTTTATTTCCGGTGGAATTGCACTTGTTTACAAGCGAATCCAGTCATTTTTTCAGGTGTTACAATTTTTATTCGTCATCCTGATCATGATCCCGGCCCACGAGACAACAATTGCTAAATTTCTACCACTTTCATTTGGTACCTACCTAATACATGAAAGTATGACACAGGCGGTCCCATTTTACAGAATGAATCCAGCAGACCTTGCAATTCTTTATACAAATTTCCTCTTTTATTTCTTCCTCGGCCTATGGATTTTTACAAGGTTTGAATACTATGCAAGAAAGAAAGGAGTTCTTGGACACTACTGATCACTTTAAGATTATATGGGGTAGAAATAGGCAAACCTCCGGTACGAAAATGATAAATAGCAGGTTGGCTATCAGTATAAGAACAAAGGGCCAGATGTTTCTGTAAAGTTTCTCCAGGGGCACATCGGTTGCAGCAGAGAGGACAAAGAGATTCAATCCAACAGGTGGCGAAATCAAAGCAAGTTCAATATTGAAAATCAATACGATACCGTAGTGAACAGGATCGATCCCAAGTGCAACTGCTATTGGAACGAGAATAGGAGTTGTCATGACATTTAATGCCACCCCTTCCATAAACATTCCAAGGAAGTATAGAACGATACTGACGAAGATCAGGAATTCCCAGGCCTTGAGATGATGGGTTTTTACGAACTGGAAGAGAAGGAACGGTATTTTAATCTGGGTGAGTACTTTGGAAAACAGGATTGCACCGGCGATTATAATGAAAATTGTAACAGTTGTGTACATTGTCCTGAGGAGTATTCTGGGCACATCCCTCCATGTTACTGTTCTGTACAGATAGAGCCCTATGAAGAGGGAATAAACCGCTGTTGCGGTACCGATTTCAGTGGGAGTCAGCTTCCCTGTGTAGAAACCATAGAGTACGATAATTGGGAGTGCAAGCACGCCAAGAGATTTCTTAAAAAGGTCCCAACGTTCCTTATTTGTAAAAGTTTCCTGAATTTTCCCGTATCCTCTCCTGTGTGAAATTATCCCGGTGTAGACCATCAGAATGACACCGGCGATTATACCAGGCACAATTCCCGCATAGAAGAGTGCACCAATGGACGTCTGCGAGATACTCCCGTATATAATCATTGCGATACTTGGAGGAATCATAATTGCGAGGGTCCCTGAAGTTGCAATGAGTGATGCAGCAAAACCGTCATCGTATCCTTCCTCTTTCATACCCTCAGTACCGATTCTTCCAATTGCTGCAGCATCAGCCGCGCTTGATCCCTGAATTCCGGCAAATAGCATTGTGGCCGCAATTGATACAATTCCTACACCTCCCGGCAACTTACCGAGGAAGGCAGCAGCGAGTCTGAAAAGAAGTTCTACAATCTCCCCTCCAATCAGAAACTCTGCCGTCATAATAAAGAATGGGATCGCAAGGAGGGTGTATTTATCCATTGAACTGTAAAGAATCTGCGGGATGAGCTTGTAGTAAAAGGTGTTTCCCGTAATTGTGAATTCAACTATACTCGCGATAATAAGGGCAAAACCTACCGGTACTCTTATAAGCAACAAAATTATGAGGATAATAAAAGGCGAGAGGACAAGCAGTACATGCATTTATTTTATCTCCTTCTCCACCTCAATCAATCTCATAATAAAGTGGAAAATCCACAGTAGTGATGCAACAGGGATAATTGTCCTTACGATAAATGTAGGAGTGTTAAACATGAGATACAATCTCTCACCAGAGTGGATGTAGAAAATCACATTTTTCGTTCCATAGTAGACGAGAAAAACTGAAAGTAGCAAAAGAAGAATATAGTCGAAGATAAATACAACCTTTCTCACTGATGCCGGCAGTCTATCAACAAAAATTTCTGCCTGGACATGTTTGTGGTAGTGGATGGCAGCACCGGCGCCGATAAAAGTGCCCCAGGCGAGGAGATTAATTGGAAATTCAAGCACCCAATCACCAGTACTTTTATTAAACCATCTCATGAGTATGGAATAGATGGAGATAAATATCGTAGCAGAGATCAGGATTGTAGCGGCGTACTCTTCAAGAACAACAAGTTTCCTTTCTATATATAGAAATTTTTCCCTCATGGTGTTGTTTTATATGTTGATGGGCGCGCGCGAAGCGCGCGCCCCACCTGATTCTTTTCTAAATCATCCACCTTTCGCAGTTTTCAACACGTCCTTGAAGAATACTCCGTATTTCTTCTCGTACTTCTTCCAGTTGGGGCTGAAGGCCTTCTCAAGTGCCTTCAAATCTTCTGGGGTGGGTGCATAGTAGTGGCCACCATGAGCCTTGAGCTGCTTTATGTAACTATCCAATCCGGACCAGACCTCAACATCATACTCTGCAGCACATCTCATGGCACCAGTCTGAATGATGTACTTGTAATAGTTGGGA
>JALSOD010000027.1 GCA_026986655.1 Caldifarciminota bacterium
CACACATCTAAATATCTACCTCATTATCAAAATCTTTCTCACTCCCTCAAACTTATCTCCGGCCTTAAGATCGATAAAATAAATTCCTGATCTCAAATATTCCCCATTATCACCTTTTCCTGTCCATCTGATCACATGTATCCCGGATTCCAGCTCTCTTTTTAGAATGTGTTTCACAACTCTTCCCGACACATCAAAGACCCGTATATTCACGAGATTCCTCGATGGTAGGACGAACCTTATCTCAGTATTATTTTTCACAAGATTTGGGAAAACGCCTGTAAATTCTATTTTCTCAGGATGGAATACTGGCGACTCACCTACTTCTGTGGGCACAGCTGTTGTAAACTTGATGGCGAAGGAATCATTCAATGATGCTGCTGCCCTATTGTAGTTGCCGTTGTAAAGGATCTGTAAGGCATCGTCCTCTGTCAGATTTTCGATTCCTATGGTACAGGAACTTGGGTTGGAAACAGATTTGTACTGGAATAAGATAGGAGAATCTCCTGTTGGTGTCGGGTAGTAATTTGCATCATAGAGAATCACTTCAAATTTCTGCCTTTCACTGTTGTGAGCGTAGCGGGCCACAGAATCAAACTCCACGATGAAGGCGTGTCTGGTGGTGTCGAACTGATAGTAGACCCATCCTGCTCCATTCCCACTTGCAGGTCTTAAATCATCCCAGAATGGAGCTATCATAGAAATGTTGTCTCGATATGGGAGTTGTTTATTACTGAATGGATGTGAACTTATGAGTCCCGGAGCTATAAAACCATTAGAGCAAACGGTAATCCTTGTTTGTCTCTGGCCGTAATATATAAATGTGAATTGAGCTGGAAGATTCAGAAGCTCGTTATCATCGTCGTTAAGATTTAACCTATGCCCCGTTTGATTTATTTCTATCCAGTTAAAATGAGGGGCCTCGCTGTATCTTGTATCTGTGATATCATAAGCATAGTAACCGTACGAGTCCGGGCCTTCAGGATCCTCTGAGGTTATCTGTCCGATTACGATTTCAAAGTTAATCGTGTCCACCTGGCCGTCGGCGGAAAAAACAACCGCATGGAGTTGTGCTCTATGCTCTCTCATAGTTCCAGGATCTGCAGAAATTGTTAAGCTATCAAATGAAGTTGTGGAAGAGTCCGGCAAAATTGTCGAGAAGTGTAATGTGTCTCGTGATACGCTCAAATAAGGATCTTCGGTAAAGATTTCTGCTGAGGGAGAATAGCCTATACCATGCCCGATATTTTTTATGGTTAGTTTAACATACACGGTCTCGGCAGGATCAAGCCTACCGTTGGGTGATACAGCGTCTGAATCATTGACCATAAGATTCTGGTATTCAAAAACAGGTGTACCCACCATAAAAGTCTGTGTAGAGGGCCATGAATCTCCAGAATCCGAGTAAATCGTTAGACGAATCGAAAAAGTCTGAGCATCGTGCAGGCTATCAGATACATAAACAGGAATAGGACTTGATGAAGCAGTGTCACCAGGGGCAAAATTCCCAAGAGGATGTGGTGTTGTATCAAGCACCATGCAAAGAGAATCGCCTTCTGCCTTGAAGTTTATGTTGTAAGCAGAATCGAGCCCCCAGTTTTTAAATTTGAAAGTAACCTCCAGAGTCTCTCCGGGATTTATTATGCCGTCACCGTTTCCGTGGCTTGCATTAAGGGTATCGTCGTCAACTTCTCTTGAGTATATGGATACGTATGGTCCATTTGATACTGGCAAAATACTACCAGAAGATGGGATTAAATTGTACCCTGAAACGTTGACCTTCACTGTATCTGGTGTATTAACCGTGATGTTAAACGTCACCTGCCCATATATATTGGTTGTATCCGAAATATACAGGGAGGTGTCCTGTGTTAACGTTACCCAGGCTCCTCGGACAGGCACGCCTCCAGAGGTAACAGTTATTGTTATTTGAGAACTCCCCAGTGGTATGGTAGGGGGATAATCTACGGTAAGCTCGATTGGCATGGATGTACGTATCAAAGTCGCAGGGTCACCAATGTAGTTAAATTCCTCGAATTCTGTGCGTGTCTTTTGGGAATCAGGTTGCCAGTTATATGATCCTCCATTTGTCCTGACGTATCTGTCATACATGTAATATTTCCCATAAGCGAGTATACCACCGATATACGGGACTCTTCCGGAGAATGGATTAACCGAACCCGTATCCGGATATCCTGGATGAAAATCTGGGAATATGGCATCCCAGAATCCTTTATCAAGTTCATCGTTATAACCAGAATAGCTGATTCTTGTGGCGCCTATGTAACCAATTGCTCCTTTTCCTTCAGCTCTAATCAGCTCTTCCCCGATAGATTCGTAACTCCTTGAAGGGTAGTCATCAGTTTCTCCATCAAACCAGCCTGATTCACAGTTAGGTGAGAAAAACACCGGGGTCATATCACCGTTGTTTAATGAAAAAATGTCCTGAACAGAAAATCTTGGATGGCCCCAGCCTTCTAAGGTTCCTCCTCCATTTCTCGATGCTCCATGATCCCTGTGATTTACAATGCAAACCCCATTATTGATGGCTTCCAGCACACCGGCAGTGTTGCCCGGAGGGTATCCACCTTCATACTGGCGATTGACTTCGTATCCATGAGAGTTTAAATACACGTAGGCAGATTCAGATGTTGCAATGAAGTACCTGCCACTCTCTTCATAGGCCGCAAGCAAAACACGATTGAACCAGTTGCTTTCTCTATATGGGTCAACCTCGTATTTCAGAAGTTTTCTTACATATACTCCAAGTTCAGCAGAGTTATCTACCGATATTCTGCCAACAAATAAATCGGGGAAAGGTACAAAAGAATTGGAATCCATTTCTGCGTAGTATATGTCTGTCCCTATCAATTCGTCGGTATAAGGATGGTGGTACCTGTAATCGGGAGGTATAAGCTCAGCGTCCCCGACAATAGCTACAAAAGATGGTGCAGGATTCCATGTGTTATACGCGTTTAGAATGTAATTTCTTATGGCTTCCGCAGTTACAGGATTACCAATTTCCGAAAGTAAAACAACGCGGGTTTTAATCCCGGAGAGATTCCTCCATTCTATGAGTGGCCTCAAACTGTCGTAAAGGCTGTCAGGGACAAAATAGATCATGTCAGCTCCGTCTCCTTCTTTGGAATATGTACTAAAACTGATCAGATTGGAATTTATCAATAATCTCCTGAAAACTGGCCTGAAATAGGGACTAATTAGACGTGGAGTGTAAAGATGGCCACCACCTGTGAAATGAATATCCACATTTATCTTTTTTAGAATTCTCAACGTTTTTCTTGCAGGGTTGTAGAGAAATGGACTCACAATTATCGACGTGATATCGACTCCTCTTATAGTGTAAATAGGCGAGTGTGAAACTGGAACTACAGGGTACCATGTGTCCTCGTTGTAAAAATGGGAATCAATGCTGAACACGGCCTTTTCTTTCCCATCAGGTGTCTCGGGCAAAAGCTTTTGTGCCGGATACAGAGTAATCTCTTTAATCTCTTCAGTATCTTCCACCGTGTATTCGATTGAAATATTTGCACCGTGCGGAACAGCCGCTTTTATAGAAGCCAACGGGATGTCTGGCAATCCTACATCCTGGGTATGGCTTGAATTAGGAAAGTCGAGCTTAACATAATCTATGCCATCCACTCTGAATGTTGTGAGAGATACACGTCCCAGACTGAATTCAAAAGACAAACCTGCAGACGAAGAATTATGTAGAATCACCTTATTTGAACCTGTCCCGAGAAAGTTAACTTCTACCTTTTGACCAATTTGCGTAAATCCAACACCTGAGGTTACCAAAATTATTAGTAACTTTTTAATCATGTTTATCTCCCGGTTACAATAAATCTGGTTTTAAACGTCTTTTCCCCTACATTTGCTAACATAAAGTATATACCTGCCGAAGTCGGTAAGCTGATAGGTATTTTGTGAGCACCACTTGAGAGATTAGTAAGTACCTGTCTTTTAACCAATCTACCGGTCACATCAAAGATAGAAATATCCACATCTGTAGTATGGGGTAAGTTAAGGTTCAAGGTCCCTTTTGTAAGCCTGAAAAAGATGTTAGAATTTAGTTTAAAATCGATATCTTTGACCGCAGGGGTTTCTGCCACATCCACATGTCTGTAACCGATCAGTTTGATATCATCGACGTAAAATCCGTCTCTCGTAACTGACACGTCGCTTGAAAAGTGGAATCTGATGTAAATTGAATCACCAACATAATTGTTTAGATCGACGGTATCTACTATCCAAGCATTCTGCGTCCCCGTATAACTTCTGAGTGCTACCCAATTTTGACCATCTCTTGAAACTTCGAAATAGGTGAAATCATAACTGTTCTCAAGAGAATATTTAGTGTAGTAAACCACGCTTGCTGAGCGAAGATTTGATAGGTCCAATCGATGAGCATACTGAGCGTAAGATTCAACATTGTTCGAGTAGCTACCATTGGGGGAATCCGTTAAACTATGGGTTGGAGAATGGTACTCTGAGGTTGTTAATCCCCACTGTCCGGTGGTTGTCCAATCCGCCAGTGCGTTTTCGAATGTTTCATACATCACTGTCTCGGGTGCTCCGACTTTGATTTCCGTAGTGTAAGGCTGCTGGAAACCGTTATCTGCTGTAATGTTGAAAGAAACTCCCACGGCGGTACCGGATGAAACCTGGTTTGAGAGGGCTATCCTTAACGGTGTTTCACATGAAACATTTCCATTGGGGAAAGTTGAAACTCCACTCACCTCAACATAGGGCGTAAGTACGGTTCCTGCAATGGGATCCACAGTTGCCGAAATCTGGACATTGGTGGCACTGTCAAACGGAGAGAGATTGTTCAGGGAAAGATAAATCAAGGCCGTATCGCCGGGGTTTATGTTAATACCTCCCTGCTGGTTCCTTACAGAATCTACATT
>JALSOD010000028.1 GCA_026986655.1 Caldifarciminota bacterium
TTACCGTCGTGTCAAGGGTCATCACCGTTGAGGCGTAGAAGGACATACCGTGGACGACGCCGGCTGGACCGTGTGTTATGGGGTCGTTAAGAGCTGAGGATACGTTATATGTATGGTCCTCATTAATAGAGTTATCCGGATCACCAGTTACGTGAAAATGTATGCCAAAGAATTGTTCAAATTGGTTCCAGATGTGGGGTGAGTCCCAACCGTTATTGTTCCTGTCCGAAGCGTTATGATCGGCGACCATGAAAAGTCCACCGCCGTTACTGACAAAATTCAGAATTGCGTTGATCTCACTTTGTGTGAAGGGAACCTGGGGTTCGCAAACGACAAAGACATCAAAGTTAGAAAGGTCCAGGTCGTTAGTTGGGTCGTTGTAAGTTATTCTCCCCCAGGGAGGTAGGGTAACAACTTCGTGTCCCATAGAATGGAGGTCAAATCCCCAGTCCGAGATTCCTCCTATCCAGTCATCTCCACTGGTTGGATTGGGAGGTTGAGGGTAGGGATAATCGTTGTCGATCATCCAGTCAGCATTTCCGGCATCCTCAGCCTTTGTTAGATCGAACAGAATGCGGGCTGCGCTCAGATTTGTTACGATTAGAAATATTAGGAAAAAAATCTTACGCATGGTAAAGGCTCAATTTTAAAGGATTAAATTTCAATGTTCAAAACTGCCCGGGCTATAATTCCAATCAAGAACGAAAAAAGAGCCACTCCGAAGCTTATGAGTATCATTTCTAAAAATAGACTTCGGAAAGATTCCTCTTTCACGACAGATACAAAGAAGGTAAACATGAGAATGATGAGAAAGGCATCAAAAAGTGACAGTGCAAGGGCCCAATAAGGACTGTGAAAGACAAAGAAAGGGAAAATCAGCAGTGCTACAGTAAAAACGTAAGCAACACCGGTGTAAAGAGAAGCTCTTAGCGGATTTTTGCCCGTTTTTTCAGATTTTTGGGATAGATATTCGGATGCGGCCATAGAGAGTGAAGCCGCTATACCAGTTATTAGACCGGCAAGACCAACAATTTTTGACACCCTGAGGGCAAAAGTAAGACCGGCAAGAGTTCCTGTTAATTCCACAATGGCATCATTTAAACCAAGAACCATGGAACCTATGTAATTGATTCTCTCTTCTTCGAGCATGCCAATAAGCCGATCCTCATGAATTTGCTCGTCTTCAAGCATTTTCTTTGCTTCTGGTATCTCATTCAGAACGGTCTCATAACCGGCCTCAGCCTTCTTTTCGCTAAGTTCCATCATTTTTACAACAAAGGTGTATCCAAGGAGGAATGATAGAAGTTTCATAGCAAGTGTGGAGAAAAATGGCGGCTTAACATCTACCCCTGTGTATTTCTTAAGGATTCTGTAATGGTTTAATTCGTCTTGGGCTATCCTTTCAAGAATTTCAGCATTCCTGTTATCTGCATGACGTGCAAGAAATGAATATAGCTCATACCCCTGGACCTCCGCCTTTTGAAACTTCAAGAGAATGTCCTTCATGTCCTAAAAAGTAAATTCTCGAAGAGGGTATATCAATATTTTTGTAAAATCATTTTTTGTAATTATTTCTCCCATAGTGAGATTCAAATAATGTTAATATTTCAATACACAAAAAATGGGGAATGATTAAATATGTTAAATAATAAACATTTTACAAAAAGTTGACATTTTTTTTTTGAATTAGAATAAAATTACCCAAATGGAGGCTCTTATGCAAGGAGGTGATACAAATGAGATACATAAACAGATCCCAAACAATGTCAGGGGATAAACGGTTAAACTTCCAAATTTGCGGGTGTTTCCTCACAATATGCGATTAAAGAACTGCTAAAAAATAAAATATAAAATAAGAAGTATCATCATGAAAATAATTCATATAGGAGAAGAAAAAAGAAAGATAGGGATCTGTAGATGTTTCATTACAGTATGTCGAAAAGATACAGTTAGTAGTGGTACATAAAATTCACATTAGTACACAGTAGATACAATTTATAAAACTTTTGAGCTTCCATGTGGGGATTTATAATATCAGGAGCAATAAGATGAAAAGTTCAAAACACAAAAATTATCATAAAAATTATTACAATATAGAAATACCATACGGAAACGGGATGCTACTTTACAACATACTAAACAAAAATTTTGTTTTCCTAAACTCCAGATACACTTATCTTTATCAGAATATTGAAGAGCTGAGGAAAAGTGATAACCAAGAAATTCTTAAAGAGTTTCTTGACGCTGAATTTGTATTAGACAATAGTATAGACGAACGGATGGAATATTTACGAAATTTTCATTTACACAGATGGTTTTCAAAAAAACTTCTTTTTACGATTGTCCCCACGACAGCATGTAATTTTAGATGTCCGTACTGTTTTGAACGAGGCATAAAATACGTATCAATGGATGCATCAATAATTGAAAAATCTACTAAATTCATTGAAGAAAGGATAAAAATTTTTAAGCCAGAAGAAGTCAGTGTCTCTTACTACGGTGGGGAACCACTCCTGGAGTTAAACAAAATCTTTAAATTTGGTTACTTTTTTAAATCATTGCAAAACAAATATGACTTTAGATTGGGTGCTGATATTGTTACAAATGGATATCTACTTTCTATAAACACAGTTTTTGAACTTTACAATAAGGCTAATATTAAAAGTGCTCAAATCACTCTGGATGGACCACCCAGAATCCATGATGCTCGTCGATTTCTTCGAGGGAAACGGAAAACATTTGATGCGATTTACAAGAATATAAGTGAAATTCTGGCCTCTGATTTGGATTTCATAATTAGAATAAGAGTTAATGTGGATAAGACTAATATTTCATATTTAGAGGAACTACTTAAAATCCTCTCCAAACTTCCCAATAGAGAAGAGAAACTTGAAATTTACTTTTCACCTGTAACTGGTGAGAGTGACAGATTACATAAAGGGAATAGAGGAATTTTTTATAGTGAGGAAGAATTCGGAAAAGTTTATGTCAATACCATAATCCCCTTACTGTTTAAATATAAATTTGATTATGAAAGGTATCCAGACATTTCCTATGTATTCTGTGCGGGTATTACGCCATTCCATTATCTTATTGATAGTGATGGCAGTATAAAAAAATGTTTTGATCTTGTAGGAAGAGAGAAAGAAAGTGTTGGACATGTAGAAAGTTATAATGACGGTGATAAGAGAGTCTTAAAATGGGAACTGTTTGAACCACTCGGCAAGGAATGTCTGGATTGTAAATATCTTCCGATTTGTGGTGGTGGATGCCCATATAAAAAGATGCAAAGAGGTGAAAATGTATGTGAACCGTGGCGGTATGTATTAAAAGATCTACTTGTAAAAATTTACGAACTTAAGTCTTCGAAAAAAGTGGGGCAATAAATGTGAATTATCACACTCCTTACAGATTATATTGGAAATATTTTGTAAAATACTCACTCTCTTCAAAACTCCTCTTCTTCAGTATGCTTTTGTCACTGATTTTAGGTACATTACTCCAGATACCTGTGCCACTTTTATTCAAGAAAATTATAGACGATATTTTACCTCAAAGAAATTTCCAACAGCTTTTTAGATATAGTGTACTGGTTATCTTTATTGTTATTGTTCGTGAGTTTTCCAATTACTTGAGTAGAGTGCTTGCACAGAAGCTTAAAAATACGATGTATTTTAGGATTGTTGATGAACTATTTAATGATTTTTTGCAACTACCTTACAGAATTTTTAAAGAACACGGTACTGGATATTTTGCCTCAAGGATTTTTGAAGAACCAAAAAATCTCGAGGATGCTTTGACTGAAAGCGTAGTGTTTACCATCAAGTTGGTCTTCATCTTTCTGTTTGGACTTGTTGCCTGTCTCCATATCTCATGGAGATTGACAATTTTAGTATTTTCATTTGTCCCCCTGTATTATTTATTGAGCATTTTTGTGGGGACAAAGGTGAGAAAACTGGGGGTTCAATTAGAAGAAATAAAAGCAAGGATGAGGGAATACACCCTTTATATAATTCAGGCCTTCAAGATGGTTTTAACGATAAACGATGCTTTCAGGTATGTAACAGAAATTTCCATTAGAAAGGAGCTTCAAAAATTCTTAAATAGCCGATTAAAGTACCAATTGGTTTCCTCTATGTTTAGTAGTCTCTACTCTGTTATATCAGATAGTATGCCTTTGTTAATATTCTCTTTCGGAGTTTATGAGATAATGCATGGTCGGTTAACAATAGGTGGACTCATTGCTTTTATGCAACTAATGGGATATATAAGTATGCCTCTCGAACAATTCTCAGATATTCTGGTAGAAATAGAGACCACGGTGGGATATATCCAGAGAATTGAAGAACTCAAGAATATGAAAAGAAAAATTCCACGTAGAATGGTAAAAATTAACGAAGTCAGAAAAATTGAGCTTGAATCCGTAAGTGTGAAGTTTGATGAGGAACCAGTATTTGAAAATTTATCCTTCACATTTAAAAAGGGTAGTGGATATATTATTGAAGGAGACAACGGGAGTGGGAAAACTACCCTATTAGATGTACTATCTGGTTTCCTTGAGCCTGATAAGGGAAAGGTGGTTATAAATGGGGAGATTCCGCTTGAAATTATAGATAAACAGTCTTACAGAGAAAATTTTAGTGTTGCTTTTTTCCCGCCTTTTTTATTACCGTTTATAGATGAAAATTTAAAATTGATACAGAGCAAATATTTAAGAGAAATAGCAGAAGATGAGGTTATAAAGGGCAGGAAAAATCTTAAATATCAAGATTTATCAGCTGGAGAAAAACAAAAGCTGAATATTCTTATAGCACTTTCAAAATCTGCAAGTTTTTATATGTTCGACGAGCCATTCTCCAATCTCGACAAAAAATCTGTTGAATTTTTTAAAAAACTTATATTGCAATCCACAATAGAGAAAGGGAAGGGACTGATTATTGTTTTACATGGGGACTATAATATTGAAGAAAAGTATAAATTTGAAACCTTGATACTTAATAGTGAGGAGGTAAAAAATGCAAGGTATATTTAACCTGGTACTCTTAAGTTGTATCGTTATTAAACCTGTTTATAGACAGACGCTAAAGGAGGTTATCAGTTCTCCACCGGAGAAATGGTATCATACTATTACGGTCTATCCAAAAGAGGATGTTCACCCGGTTGACTCCACATTATTTTATACTGGATTTGCAGGAGGAGATACATTTTTTGTCTTTATTAGGGCATATCAAAGGGTTAAGATCGCTGCAAGTATTTTAAAGGACGATCAAGAAGATATTTTAAATGACGACTGGGTCTTAATAGTTCTGGATACACAGGGGAAAGGTAATACAGGGTATGCATTTCAGGCAAATCCTATAGGTACAAAAAGAGATTTTATACTTTCGGAAGGTGGAGATAAATTTGTAGAATGGGACGGAAACTGGGATGTGAAAGTAATGAGGACCAGATACGGGTATAATATGATGTTTATAATACCATTGAGTTCTATGACTTATGTGAAACATGCTTGGGGATTAAGAATCGAAAGATTTATTGCAAATAGAGGTGAACTTCAGGCAATATGTAATACCGGGTCCTTCCAATCATTGAGCGGTATAGCCCAAATAGATGTTGATTTTAACAAGATTTCAAAAGAGAAACGAACTTTGTATGGATATATTGCAAAATTTCAAACTCTACCTTCTTTCTACATAAGAGCTTATAAAAATTGGGAATCGGGAAAACCTTCCTTCTATTCTCTTATGTATGGAGGCAATATTAGACTTAAAAAGGGAAACTCAACACTACTGGACCTTACCTTATATCCCGATTTCTCTGATATAGAAGCTGATATTATGGAAATTCCTTTAAATAGAAAACCAATTTACTATCCGGAAAAGAGGCCATTTTTTATGGAAGGTAGGGATCTTCTGTTAACACCCGTAAATCTTATAAGAACGAGGAATTTTAATGATTTGAAAGGTGGAATAAAGTTCTATACGAAGACCCCGAGCATGTCCACAATTTTATTTATTGTTCAGGATGCTTTCTTTGATACTATATCTTTTGGTAAAGTTACCCTGACGCCGATAAGGAATTACTCTGTAGGTTTCCAGTATATATTTTCTCCATCTTCTTATAAATTTCTAACTTCAGATGCCTCCTTTCCCATTTCTAAAAAACATAATGTTGGTGTTAAACTGCAGGCGACTCATAGAGAGGATACTGTATCAACTTTGCTGTTTGGAGAAATTTATAAGCGGTCTGAATTCCAGGGACTTGACATGAGTCTTCAGTTTATGCACCTGGATAAAAATTTCCTGACCCCTTTAAGTAACCTTTACTTTGATGACATAAATGAAGCTTTTATTAAAATAGCTTACGGGAAACCCATTGGCAAAGAAGCATCAGTTAAACCTGAGATTAACTATTTCGTAGATAAGTCTGCAAGTGGTGACACGCTTGTTGATAAATATATAAGCGCCACATTTACGATTTCAAGAAATGAAATTGGCCTGTCCTTTATTTTCCAGAAAGAAAGTATGCCATATTTGAACGTGGATTTGGAAGACAAAACGTATACCTACTTAGGGGGTTATTTAGAATATACTATTTCAAGTTATCAAAGTGTCTCGCTCACAGTCCTGAAAGGGAGAAATCTTGGCTTCGAATCTTATTCGATTTCAGCGAAGGTTAAAACAACTCCATTCCATATATTCAATCTTGGCTTCAAGTTTGACAGAATTAGCTATGAATCTGCAAGCGGAATACCATCTGAAGCCCTTTACCAGTTATTTGGAATTATATCTATCCATAGATTTAACTTTATATTGAAACCTTATATAGGAATTCACGAAGTAGGAGAGCAGAATTTATTATTTACAAAACAAATTGCATACGTTAATCTCTCAGAATCTTTGAAGCTATTTGGAGTTTACATGTACAATATAAGAAAATTGAACGGAAATCTTCTTTCAAAAAGTGCAGATTATACCATCAAAGTCGTATATAATTTTTAAAGAGGAGGGATTGAAATGGAATGGATAAACAGAACTGTAAAAACAGCATTCTCAAAACTAAGGTCTATGGTGTGTTCATGTTTTCTTGTAAAATGCCGGAAAGAATTTGGTAAGAAAGTTAAGAAATCTAAAAATTGAGAAAACCGCGGATTGTATAGGCTTTAATTGTTAGTCGATTGAACCTACTTCAATCTGTTTTTTCGTGTTAGTCTCTTGATGTCAGCACGTGATAGTTTAATTTTTCCTCCAGGTTTTAAATCAGGGGGCATAAAATAGTTACCGATGCGGATTCTCTTTAACTTTGTCACATTAAATCCTAATTTTTTGAAGATTCTCCGGATTTCACGTTTTTTCCCTTCACGGAGTACTATCCTGAATACCCCGCGATTACCTGTTGAATGAAGTAGCTGAACCTTGTGTGGTTTTAAAGAACATGTGGTCGGTGTAAACACCTTTTGTGAGTTTCCTTAAAATATCACGATTTATCTTCTTCCCTTCAACATAAACTATGTACTCTTTCTCGATCTGGTATCTTGGATGTGTGAGAAAATTTGCAAGCTGGCCATTGTTTGTCAAAATCATCAATCCTTCTGACTCTCTATCAAGCCTGCCCACGGGAAAAACCCTTGTTCCAATATCTCTCGTGAAATCCAGGATAGTCTTTTCAGCGAATTTGTCATTTAGCGTACTCGAGACACCAACAGGTTTATAAAAAGCGTAGGTCACACTTTTAGGGTTGATTAACTTGATATTCTTCCCCCAAAGTTTCACCTTGTCCTTTTCAGGATCAACTTCGAACCAGGGCTCCTTCACGACTCTGCCGTTGACGGTGACTTTCCCCTCTCGTATCATCCTGTCGCAAAATCTTCTGGAACCTGCTCCAGATTTATGCAGGAAGGTTCTCAATTTCATAGGTTACATAGTATACACTCCGTTGCTGTGTAAGTTGACTTTTGTTAGACGTTCATTTAATACTAATGGACATGAAGGGAAAGACAAGGAAAGAACTTGATAGGGCTTTGAAAAAAGAGGAAATCCTTGGAGCTGCACTTAAATTATTTCTTTCAAAAGGGATAAAAGAAACAAAACTTGAGGAAATTGCAGAGAGTGTGTATCTGACAAAGCCAACAATTTATTATTATTTCAAAAGCAAGGATGATATTATCGAGGCTCTTGTCTCCAAGGGATGGAGACGGTTGTTAGAAGTTGCAAAGTCTTACTATAACCTCGATGACCCATACAATTCTTTCTTCAATATCGTTCAGCACCAGATGGAGCTCTACAGGACGAACTACGATCTTCTGAAATTCCTGTTCCTTGCATCTAACCAGGTGAGCGAGTTTGATAGCAAGGGTGAGATCAAAGAATGGGCTATGCATAAAAGGGAGCTGATGGACATGTATGAAAAGTTGCTTGTCAAACTTGTGGGAGATGAGGACCGGGTCTATCTCATACAGAAGGCCATTGGTGGCATTGTGCATGGAATACTGAATCTTGGAAGACCCCCACAGGAAAAAGATTTCGAAAATGCAATGGATTTCCTTAAGAGGATTATTGAGTAAATGTCACTTATTTTAGTTTTTGTCGCCAGTTTAAGAATAATCTCCCTCGTTCCCAGTGTTACGGAGATAATTTATTTACTCCATGCTGATTCTTTACTTGTTGCAAATACCATTTATTGTGATTATCCACCTCAGGCAAAGGAAAAGCCGAAGGTTGGAGATCTGCTTCATCCGAAAGTAGAAAAGATTATCAAATATCATCCGGATTACGTTTTTGTAACTCTGCCCATGCAGAAGTTTGTGAGTGATAAATTGAAAAAGCTTGGATTCAAGGTTGTAGCGGTTTCACCAGAATCAATAGATGGAATTTTTAAGACAATTATAGAGATTGGGAAGATAACGGGTAAGGAGAGACGAGCGAGATTTGTTGTCGATAGTTTGAAAAGTATTCTGGATAGTTTGAAATCAACCATTCCACCTGAACGACCAAAGTTATTTTTTGAACTTTCTCCAAGGCCACTTTATACGCCTGGGAAAAAATCATTTATAAATGACATTATCCATATTGCCGGAGCCAGAAATATTTTTGGGGATGTAAAGATGTCCTATTTAGTAGCTAAGCAGGAGGACGTGATCCGGAAAAATCCAGATTTGATTGTGCTGAGTTATCCTGGAGCGAATCCGAAACAGGTCAGAAAAAGGATTGGGTGGGCCGAAGTCAATGCAGTTAAAAAAGGGTGTATTTTCAAGGTAAAAGCTGACCTCTTTGCCCGGCCAGGACCAAGATTTGTTGATGCAATTAGGGTTTTGAGGAGTATAGTCCTGGGGTGTATTTCTTCAAAAAGGCGGTAATACTCCCAAATTTTAGTCTGGAATGAACCTTTAGCGGCTCATGAAAGGCCGAATCTTTTACCACCCAGAGGTTGAAATCTCCACCATTTTTGAATAACCCTCCCTTCTCGAATCTTATGACAAATTTCTCGGCCTTTCGCCCTTTGATGGTTTCGTAGCCTGCGGGGATGATTAGTGCTGTAGTTGTGATTTTGTCCACGTGGTAAATAAAGCGTGAGGTATCCTTTCCGATGGATGACCTCGCAATGTAAATGAGTGAGAGGGGATCGTGGAATGGTGGGGTTTTAATGGTGGTGTCCGGATACCTTGCAAGACTGTCATCTGGCGAATACGTCATACTGCTCGAAAATTTAAAATTCCCTTCAAGCAGTTTTTTTGTATATTTGATGGTGTAAAATCGGGAGGTGTCGATGTATGAATTTATCTCATCATGGACTTTGAAAAAATAGGAAAAAGCGCCCGTGGTTTTCAAAATCACTTTAACGTGGTAGCAATCTTTACCCTCGACTTCGACTATTTTGGGGGTTACTTCGAGCTTAAGTATTCCAGCTTTAATGGGGCCAAAATATACGTTCATCAGAATCTTCTCTCCGAGGGGAAGGTTGAGGGCAATTAAAATAAGGAGAACAAAATTCATTCAGGAATCACTTTGAGAAATCTTCTCTTACCTACTTTGATGACGACCGGTGTAGAAATTTCCCTTAACTCTGCAGTTTCATCCCTGACCGGTTCACCGTCTAACTTGACCCCTCCCTGTTTGATGAGTCTTCTCGCCTCACTTTTCGATTTTACAAGGCCCGAATTGTAGAGAATGTCAGCAATGAGCTCACCGTCCTTTTTCAAGTAATACTCGGGAATTTCATCAGGTATCTGCCTCTCGCGGAATACACGATTGAAGTGCTCTTCGGATTTCCTCGCTTTTTCCACACCGTGGAAGAGCTGGGTAATTTCAAAAGCCAATTTTGCCTTGGCATCCCGTGGATTTACCTTCACAAGTTTTTCCACCTTTTTGAGTTCATCTTCATCGTAGTAAAGAACAAGCTTGAAATATTTGAGTATGAGATGATCTGGAATGGACATTACTTTCCCGTACATATCTTCGGGAGTATCTTTGAAAGCGATGTAATTGTCATAGGATTTTGACATTTTTAACTTACCGTCTGTGCCTTCAATCAATGGAACGGTGAGGATAACCTGGGGTTCCTGGCCAAAATATTTTTGAACGTCTCTTGCTATGACAAAGTTAAACTTCTGATCTGTCCCTCCTACTTCAATATCGGCCCGTATGGCGTAGGAATCGTATCCCTGAAACAATGGATAGAGGAGCTCATGGATAAAGATGGGGATCTCTTTCTCAAAACGCATCTTAAAATCGTCCCTTTCGAGCATCCGTGCAACGGTGTACGTAGAGGCAAGCTCAATCACATCCTTTGATGTGAGAGCACCGAGCCAGTGAGAATTGTAGGTAACCTCGGTTTTTTCAGGGTCAAGCACCATGAAGACCTGCTCAAAATATGTCTTGGCATTTTCTTTTACCTCTTCTTCTGACAATCGTGGGCGGGTCTTTGATTTTCCAGAGGGATCTCCTATCATAGCCGTGAAATCGCCCACAATAAAAATGATCTTGTGGCCAAGGTCCTGGAGATCCTTGAGCTTTTTGAGACAGACGTAATGTCCAAGGTGAAGATCAGGTCTTGAGGGGTCAGCTCCATACTTAATCCTCAAAGGGATACCCGTTTCTCTCACCCTTTTCAGCTTCATGCGAAGCTCATCTAAGGGCAAAAGATCGACAGTATTCCTCTGTATTATGCGAATTTCTTCTTCTATGGACAGATTTTTCATGCCCAGTAAATGAATATTCCGCAGTTTGGACAGGTTTCTATCTTGTTGTTGTCATGTGGTTGTGAAACCACAGAAATGGGGAGCTTTACAAAACAGTTCATACAAACTCCCCCAATTATTGGTGAAACACCTCTTCCATACCTCTTTTTCAAAATGTCGTATTTTCTCAAAATATTTTCGGGAATTTTACTTCTGATCTCATCTCTTGCTTTTTCAAGTGCTTCCAGTTTCTGTTTGACATCAATTTCAAATCCGAGGTCCCTATAATTGGGATTCTTTATCTCCTCGATCATGAGGTCCAGATCATTGAGTGTAATGAGGGATTCGAGTATTTTGTTCACTCTTCTTCCTCCTCCAGCTTTAAGAGATATTCTACAAACTCTTTTGGAGTCTTAATTTCCATGTAGTCATTTCTCCTGGCAAGCTTTCTTGCAATCTGGGCTATTTTACCCAGAGTAAGGAGGTATGTGGTTCCGGGGTCCTGCGGAGGCGCACAGAGTAGGAAAAACAGATGAACAGGTTTTCCATCGAGTGAATCAAATTCAACACCATCCTTGGAGAGACCGACTACAAGATAAACGTCGTCAAGTACAACGCTACGGACGTGAGGGATTGCAATTCCTTTTCCTATCCCTGTGGAACCTATGGATTCACGTTTTTTAAGGGCATCAAGTACAATCTTTTCTCTTTCCTCCGGCAACTTCAAGACGCCAAGAAGTTCTTTCAACACCTCGTCTTTTGTCTTTGACTTAAGGTCAAGTATTACTCGATCCTCTGAGATTAAGTTTTCAAGCATAATAACGCCTCCATGTTGTTAAATGAGTTTATTTTTATACGCCAATGTCAAGAAGCACTGAAACTTGTAATAATTTTATCCCTTAATGCCGAAAATTTCCACTTTTGTCATGAATTCATAGGGAATATGGAGGGTTTGCTTTAAAATATAACCTTCAGAATCCCGGAGGTTTAAGAAAATATGTTTAGAAGATTCAGGAAACATCGGAAAAGACATAGAAGTCCAGATGTTGTTAAAGAAGAGCCTATCACCACAGTTGAAGTATCAATAATTGGGGGGGAGTATGATAAGTTTAAATACAACGGTCCTATTCCACCGGTTGGTACTTTTATTTTTATCAAACCCAGGGGAGAGGAGCATGAAATCCTTGTGAAAGTTCGTGGAATGTCGAGCAAACCTGTAGATAAAGAGATTGAAAGCTTGAGACTGGCACCTGATAGAGACGTGATAAAGATTATGCGGAATATGACAAAAGCCTATCTCTGGGAGCACGAGGAATACAGGGACATCAAACTGACAAAAACTTATTTTGATGCCAAGACCGGGTATATAAAATTTGACTATATCGCTGAAAGAAAGCACAAGTTGTCCAAATTTTCTATTAAACTTGCCAAGCTTCTTCATGTCAGGGTTGAATTTACACAGGTGGGGGCTCGTGACTACGCTAAGGAGATCGGTGGCATCGGTCCGTGTGGTAGGGAGCTTTGCTGTAAGTTGTTTCTTAAGGAGATTCCATCGGTAACACTTGATATGGCAAGGCAGCAGTATCTTTTTGCCGCACCTGAAAAACTTTCAGGTGTCTGCGGAAGGTTGATGTGCTGTCTCAGGTTTGAACTACCCGTTTACGAGGAACTCTCGAAAATTTATCCACACGTCGGGATGAAGATTAAAACTCCCAAGGGAATTGCAAAAGTGCTTGAAGTTAATATACTCACGGGAAAGGTACGGGTCAGGTATGAGGAGGATGATTCTGAGGAAATTCTCAATTTATCAGAAGAGGCTGAAGAAAAGATAGAATGGCAAGCGGTTAGATGAACTTTGAGGAAGCAGTTTCCTACCTTTATTCACTCATTAACTACGAATACAGGCCAGGTTACGTAGATTCACTCAAACCATTTAGGGAGTTTCTGAAAGAAATTGGGGATCCTCAAAAATCCTTGAAATCCCCAATTCTTATAGTGGGAACAAAGGGAAAGGGATCTACAGCTTCGCTCGTGACATCAGCCCTCATATCGAATGGATACAAAGTTGGCCTTTATACATCTCCGCATCTTGTAGACATCCGCGAGAGAATCAGGATCAATTTTTCCATGATTCACGAGGAAAGGTTCGCTCGTTATGTTGAAATCATCAAACCGCATGTCAAGTCCGATGGTGTAAGGACCTATTTTGAGGTTTTAACTGCAATTTCTTTTTTATATTTTTTAGATGAGAACGTGGACTTTACCGTGCTTGAAGCAGGTCTTGGTGGACGATTGGATGCGACAAACGTTGTTGATCAGATTCTAACGGTTATAACGCCAATTGACCTTGATCATACAAAGATTCTTGGTGATACTGTTGACAAGATTGCTGCTGAGAAGGCTGCTGTTATCAAAAATTCAAATCCGGTGGTGACATTTCAGTATCATGATGAGGCCTTTCAGGTCATAAGAGATATGGCCAGGCAAATTAATGCCCCTCTTTATGTTGTTGATTCCCCGGGTATTATAGATGTTTTGAAGAGTGGAACAAGGATCTATATCGAAGGGGATGTTATTTTCTCCCCCCTCGTGGGGCGTTTTCAGGCAGTCAATATGGCCGTAGCTTATAAAGCACTAAAGCTATTAAAAGTGGAGAAAATCGATTTTTCGAAAATTGAATTGAGGGGGAGGTTTGATATAGTAAAAAAGAATTCGAAAACAATAGTAATTGATTCAGCCCACAATAAAGTTTCACTGAAAGAGTTTTTTAATTCCTATTTTGAAATTTTTCGTGAAAAACCTTATGTGATATTTGGAGTGAGTCGAGATAAAAATATTGAAGAAATGCTAAAAATCCTGAAAAATAATGCGGAGGAAGTTGTACTTGTTGGCTCTTCAGTTCCACGTACAATGGAGCCGGAATTGTTAAACGATATTGCAACAGAAATAGGAATAAAAGTTGCAGGAGTTTACAAAAAACCCTGTGACGCATTGCAATTTTTGATAACGAATAAAGAGAATAAAGTTATTGCTGTCATTGGATCATTTTATGTGGCGGGAGACATTTATAAATGTCTTTAAAGGTGGGTATAGACGTCACACCAGTTTTAAATAAGATCCCACGTGGTATAGGAAGTTACATTTTTGAACTCACAACACACATGCTGGATGTCGAGTACAAATATCTTTACAAAATTTCAAGATTAAAGTACCCTAACAGATTGAGGAGATTGTGGAGTAGAGGATGGCCTTTTTTTGAGATAGGGGAGAAAGCTATTTTCCCGGTTAAATTTCAGATTTTTCACGGCACGGATGCTTATCTTCCAAAGAATGGGAAGATTGGCAAGATTTTAACGATCCACGATGTATACCCGATTATTGATTCTCCTGAAGGTAGGGCTGCGGCAAAAATTAGAAGGGCATTAAAAAGGGAACCTGACGCGTTGATACTGATTTCAGAATTTGCGAAGAAAGAATTTTTGAGATACTTTCCCGGGTTTGAGGACAAAATCTTTGTCATTTACCACGGAGTATCGGATTTCTGGAAGGTGTTGAAGAGCAAAGAGTGCGACTTTATTTATAAAAAATTTGGTATTGAGAGGCGTTTCTACTTCTACGCTGGAGATTCGGAGAAAAGGAAAAATTTAGATAATCTCCTCATTGCATTTTCCCATTTGAAAGAAAATGTTCAACTTGTGATTGCCGGTGGATTCCTTAAGGAATCCCACAGGAAACTCATTGAAAAACAGGGTATTAGAGACAGGGTTATTGAGGTTGGATATGTAACAAGGAAAGAGCTCAGGTGTTTTTACAACCTTGCAATTGCTTTTGTTTTTGTCAGTCTGTATGAAGGATTTGGTTTGCCGTTGCTCGAGGCTATGAGGTGTGGAGTACCAGTGGTAGCCTCGGACATTGAGGTGTTCCGGGAATTGGCAGATGGTGGGTTTGTGAAGGTAGACCCGTTTTCCCCTCTGAATATCGCTGAGGGGTTACGTTTGGTGCTTGATCCTCAGAAGAGGCGCACGCTTGTGGAATTGGGATTGCAGATTGCAAGCCGATTTACATGGTCAAAAACAGCTACAGAAACTCGAAAAGTTTATAATTTAGTGGTAAATTATGTTAAAGCATGAAAAAATCGTTATCATAGGTGAGCATCCCAAGTTCCTTGAAGCCCTGAGACTTGCAAAAAGAGCTGCAGAGACAGGTGTAAAAACTATTCTCTTAACGGGTGAAACCGGTACAGGGAAGGAGGTCTTTGCGAGGTATATCCACGAACACAGTACACGCGCTAAAGGTCCCTTTATTCCGGTTGATTGTACTACCATTCCAGAAAACTTACTTGAATCAGAGCTTTTTGGGTTTGTAAAGGGAGCATTTACGGGAGCAATTAAAAGTCGTAAAGGTCTTGTTGGGCTTGCCGATGGTGGTACTCTCCTGATAGATGAAATTGGCAATATGCCCATTAATGTACAGAATAAGCTTTTAAGATTTTTGGAAACCAGAAGATACAGAGCCATTGGTGCAGAAGAGGAAAAAGAGGTGGATGTCCAGGTAATAGCTGCTACTAATGTTGATCTGACCAAACTTATTAAGAAAGGGGCCTTTAGAAAGGATCTTTATTATAGGTTGAGTACTATCAACATAATTTTACCCCCTCTTCGGGAAAGAGGGAATGACGTGATCTTGCTTGCAGAATATTTCTTAAAAAGATTCCTTAGAGAATACAATGTAAAAAAGAAGAGATTTACCCCTGATGCATACCAAAAGTTGCTCTCCTACACCTGGCCGGGTAATGTCAGGGAATTGCGAAACGTAGTTGAAAGTGCTGTTCTTATGTCTAACGGGGAGCTCATAAAAGCCAGTGATATACATTTCAAGTCATCATATTCAAGAAAAACACTAAATGTGATTCCCAGCCCTCAAAAAAACAAAATCGTATTGCAGTTCGATGTTAGCGAGTTCAACATGGAAAATATAGAGCGAACTGTTATTATAGAAGCCCTGAAGTATACAGGGTGGAACAAGAGAAAAGCTGCTGAACTCCTTGGAGTTTCGAGGATGAATCTGATACGTAAGATCAAAAAATACGGGATCGAATAGATTTTCCTACCTTTGATCACTAAAATTTAAGCAGGGAGGAAAGAAAGATGATACACAAAACAGCTAAGATCGGAGAGAATGTTCAGATAGGTTATAACGTCATAATTGGTGCAAATGTAATTATCGGGGACAATACCTCGATTGGAAACAACGTCGTCATCCATGATGACACCCAAATTGGAGCAAACGTCAGGATAGATGACAATACAGTTATTGGAAAACTGCCCATGAAGGCGGCAATGTCTGCTGTTACGAAGGATAAGGAATTGCCACCCCTGGAAATTGGAGATAACGTTCTCATAGGTGCCAATGTTGTAATTTACAGAGGGGCCAAAATTGGAAACAAGGTCTTAATTGCTGATCTCGCATCTGTCCGTGAAGACGTTGAGATTGGAGATTTCACGATCATTGGTAGAGGCGTGACTGTTGAGAACAGGGTTAAGATTGGTAAAAAGTGTAAGATTGAAACTGAGGCCTATATTACTGCACTTTCTACGATTGAAGACTACTGCTTCATAGCCCCAGAGGTTACATTTACCAATGATAATTTCCTTGGCAGGACAAAGGAAAGGTTTAAATACCATAAAGGGGTGACATTAAAGAGAGGTGCGAGGGTTGGCGCGAATACGACGTTTCTGCCCGGAATAACTGTTGGTGAGGATGCGCTCGTCGCTGCGGGATCGGTTGTAACTAAGGATGTGCCACCACGCAAAATAGTTTTGGGAGTACCTGCAAGGGTATGGAAGGATGTTCCACCTGAGCAGCTCCTTGAAAACCAGGATTATTACGAGGAATAAAGATGTCAAAGAAAACGCCACTTTATGATGCGCATGTAAAACTTAGGGCAAAAATTGTTGACTTTGCAGGTTTTAAAATGCCCCTACAGTATGTGAGTATAACGAAAGAACATCAATGGGTCAGGACCCATGCTGGCTTGTTTGATGTTTCTCACATGGGTGAAATTGAAGTTCGTGGAGATCGAGCTCTGGAATTTGTTTCCTACGTGACTTCAAACGATCCGACAAAACTCGCCCCTTTTCAGGTCCAGTATTCTGCGTTTCCCACACACGAAGGAACAGTAATAGATGATCTCCTTGTTTATAAACTGGAGGACTATTTCCTTCTTGTTGTGAATGCTTCCAATATTGACAAGGATTACAACTGGCTTCTTGAACATAAATTTGCATACGGGGTGGAGGTGATAAATAGGTCAGATGAGTTTGCAGAGCTTGCACTCCAGGGTCCGGAGAGCGAGGAAGTTCTTCAAAAATTAGTGGACATAGATTTGTCGAAAATCGGCTATTATTGGGCTGCACGCGGTAAAGTGCTTGGCAAAGATGCTCTCATCTCACGAACAGGTTATACTGGCGAAGATGGTTTTGAAATTTACCTTAAACCAGAAGATGTTGAAGAAGTGTTCTTCAAACTCCTGGAAAACGATAGGGTCAAGCCCGCAGGACTTGGTGCCAGGGATACCCTGAGGCTTGAGATGGGGTATTGCCTTTACGGTAATGATATTGATGAAACCACAAATTTGCTGGAAGCCGGTCTCGGCTGGATAACAAAGCTAAACAAAAACGATTTTGTCGGGAAGGAAACTCTGCTGAAGATTAAAGAGGCTGGATTGAAGAGAAAAAGAGTCGGCTTTGAGGCTCAAAATCCTACAGACATTCCTCGTCATGGGTACAAAATTTATGACGATGATTCGGAAATTGGGATTGTGACAAGCGGAACCTTTTCGCCTTCCCTGAAGAAAGGCATCGGAATGGGGTATGTACCGGTTAATTTTGCTAAAGACGGAACGGAGATTTGGGTTGATATCCGGGGTAAAAAGGCGAGATTTTCAATTGTAAAAATGCCTTTTTATAAAGAAGGAACGGTAAAAAATAGGT
>JALSOD010000029.1 GCA_026986655.1 Caldifarciminota bacterium
TATAAAGATCACCCTGGGGTGAATTTTTTCCCTTCTGTGGTCACTTGATTTTCTCTCCATAACCACAAGGTGGGCATATTTAAAGAGCTCAAGTGGTTTGTACCAGGTATTTATTCGAGAGTACTGGTCCATGCCAATAAGAAAGTAGAGGTTATCATGGGGATAAAACTTTTTCAGGTTTTTCAAAACTTCTACGGTGTAGGAACGGGGGAGATTTAGTTGTTTTTCAAAAGGGCTGGCGGTGAAGTCGCTCCGCGACTTCACCGCCAGCCTAACCATGTTATACCTATCTTCAAACTCCGCTATCGCCCTCTTGTGTGGTGGATTATAGCTGACAAGAAAGATAACCTTCTCCAACCCCAATATCTCAGCCACATCCTGGGCAACTATCAGGTGTCCTATATGAATGGGGTCAAACCTCCCCCCTAATATCCCTATTTTCATCCCTTCGGACTGGAATTACCTGCGGATGCCGTGTTCCCAATTTCATTCAGTTTTTCTTTACACTCGGAAAGCTTCTGCTTTGCCTTCTCTGCAATCTTTGCATAAGGATACTGCTCAAGAAGATATTCAAGGTAAATTTTCTCCGCACGGTATTCCTTTAAATGACGATAAGTCTCTGAAATCAGGAACAATTTCAATGCAAGTCTATCTTCTCCCTCTCTTATCAATGCCTTTATCTGATCTCTGTAACGTGTATCCGGATGTTCAAACAGATATTCCCTCGCTATTCTGATCCCCGTTTTTGTGTCAGTTTGATCAAGCTCAGGATTTGGAGTCTTTGAAATATAAGCTGTTATCATACCTATGTAAGCCCTTTCAAAGTACTCACTGTTTGGGAACTGACCTATAAAGAATTTGAACTCGTTAATGGCATTATCCCAATCTTTCTCCCTTAAATATGACTCTGCAAGATAGTACTGGGCATCGTCCACGTAGCTGCTTCTCGGGAATTCATAAATTATCTTGTTGAAATAATTTATTGCGGCTGAATACTTGCCTCTTTGGAAATACTCCATCGCCTTCTGATAAACTTCCTCAACACTCATGGACTTACGCGTTTTTCTTGATATACAGGACGACGAAAGGATTGCTATAAAAATTAAAGGGAAAATTTTTCTCATGAGTGCTTAACATTTTAAATGATACGCTTATTACGGTCAACAATTGCCGTGGACTCTTGTAAAATTATTTCACGTTAATTATAATATACCAGCTTGACGTGGGCGATTAGCTCAGCGTAGGTTAGAGCGCTTGCTTGACATGCAAGAGGTCGGAGGTTCGAATCCTCCATCGCCCACTTAAAATTTTCCTCAAATAAGGAGGCCCCTGATGAAAAGAACTTTTCAGCCATCAATTATTAAAAGAAAAAGAAGACATGGATTTAGAGCAAGAATGAGAACCAAATCTGGAAGAAAGATTATTAGAAATAGAAGGAGAAGAGGTAGAAAAATCCTCACTGCGTGAGTTTGCTCTTTTGAAAACCCTTAAGAAGAACGAGGATTTTTTTTATATCATAAAAAACGGGAGATGGAAAAAATTAAACACATTCGTGGTGTACTGGATTCCAGCAGAGGACAAAATATTTGGGTTCGCCGTATCACGGAAATTAAGAACGAAGGTGAAAAAAAATCGGGTAAAGAGGAGGTTGAGAGAGCTGGTTCGAATATATCTGGACCGAATTCCTCCCGGGAAATACGTATTTATGGGCTTGGACGTTACCTTGAAAGCAGACTGGGATACGATGAAAAAGGATTTAGAAAAATTTATAAGTATTCTGGAATCATCTCCAGAAAGATTTTCATAGCGCTTATAAAATTTTATCAAAGAGCTATCTCTCCCGTTTTTCCTCACACATGCAGGTTTTACCCGACCTGTTCCCATTATAGCATTGAAGCAATTGAGAAATACGGTATTTTTAAGGGTGGACTTATGTCCATCTGGAGAATTTTAAGATGTAATCCCTTTAATCCTGGTGGTTACGATCCTGTGAGGTGAAAAATGGATAAAAGATTTCTAACTTACACAATTTTAATATTTTTGTTTCTTATTTTGTATCAGGCTCTTTTTATGAAGCCACAAACTAAAAACAAGATTGTAAAAACTACTTCTACCCAAACCGACACAACACAGGTAGAAGTAAAAAAGGCAGCAACAATTGAAGTAAAAAATCCCATTGTTGTAAAAGCCCCCACATTCGAAGCTAAATTTTCGAGGAAAGGGGGGCTACTTGTTAGCTATACACTCAATAAGTTTCATGATGCATATGGGAAACCTGTTGAGCTCATCCCGGAAGGATACGGGATGTTTGATTTCGAAGCGGGAGACATCAAAGGGATAAATTTAAATTTCACTGCAGATAAGGATACATTTGTAATTAATGGGAACGAGAATATCGTGCTTAAAGCAAAATTGAATGACTCTCTTTCTGTGACCAAGACCTTTAAATTCGATCCCAATATCTACATGATCGATTATACTCTCGCCATAAGTGGTTACGAAGGAAAGGTTTTATACAGGTTTGACTCTGGCTTACGGGGTACCGAGAAAAATGTATCCGAAGACCTTAAAAACTTTAAATTCATCTACTACAAGGACAAATTACACAAGATAAGCCTTGGCAAACTAAGAAAGAGTGAATTTAGGGCAATTGCAGATGACTTCACATGGTTTGGGATAAGGACAAGGTTCTTCACCTTTGATGTAATTCACAATGGCAAGTTCCATCAGGTTGTGGCAAAGGCACACAAAAACAGGATTTCCTTTGTTGCCCTGTCGAAAGACGGTCCTCATCCCTTAAAAATTTACTTTGGTCCTATTGACTACTTTTTGCTTAAAAATGTTGGATACGATCTCGCAAGTATCTATGAATTTGGGCCTCCCATCATAAATATTTTCTCAAAAATTATACTCTACTCATTTAGATTTCTGCACAGATATATCCCCAATTACGGTTGGGTGATCGTGATATTTTCACTCCTGATGAAAGTGGTATTCTGGCCATTCACCAGATATAGTCTCAAGTCAATGAGGAAGATGCAGGAGCTTCAGCCCAGGATGAAGCAGCTTCAGAAACTTTACAAAAACGATCCTCAGAGGTTGAACAAGGAGATGATGGAACTCTATAGACAGTACAAGGTAAACCCGTTCTCTGGTTGTTTAATCCTGATATTACAGCTTCCTATTTTCTGGGCACTTTATCAGGTATTGAGAACCACCATCGACTTGAGAGGTGCTCCTTTCATATTCTGGATTAAGGATCTATCAAGTCCTGATCCCTACTACATTTTGCCAATTTTGATGGGTCTTGCCAGTCTTGGTCAGGCATTGACTCAACCAGCTCAGGATAAAAATGCCAGAATGATGGCCTTGTTTATGCCGATTTTTATCACAGTTATTTTCCTGAAATTCCCATCAGGAATAGTGTTGTATTGGTTTATTTATAACATTGTGTCGGTAATTGAGCAGTATATGATTAAAAAGAGTGTAGCGGAGGGTAGATAATGCGATACATCGAAGAGGAAGGAAAAACGGTAGAAGAGGCATTGGAGAAGGCACTGAGAAAGGCAGGCATAGAGAGGAGCGAGGCTCGTTTTGAAATCATAAACGAAGGATTCTCTGACGAGCCTGCAAGAATAAGGCTCTATTTAGACGATGAAGACTTTGACATCATTGAAGGTGTTATCAAAGAATTCTTTGATAAACTTGGTGTCAAAGTCGAAGTCGAGATAGAGCCGAGAAAAAGGAGGAAGTACTATGTAAATATCCATACGAGGGGGTATGACTCTGTTTTCATTGGGAAAAGAGGTAAAAACCTGAACGCCCTCGACCATCTCATAAATCTACTCGTAAAAAGGAAGAAGAATGGTCTCATTGTAGACCTCGACGTCTCGGGGTACAAAAAACGTCACAAGGAATTTCTGATTAATAAAGCAAAGGCTATTGCACGTCGTGTTAAAGAGACCGGGATGGAAATGAGATTCGACCCTCTGGAACCCGATGAGAGAAAACTTGTAAGAGATATCTTAAGAAGGGACAAAAAAATCAGAGTCTATCAGGTTGGACGCGGGGATAATGTGGTTCTCGTTATTGCCCCCAGAAAGGGCTAAGAAACACAACAGCTTATCTATTTGACGGCCTTTCTCTAAAGTATGGATGGGGTATTTCTTATTTTTCCCGGTTAATATTTGACCATACACGTTCACATTATTAAACTTCTACACCATGCTGCTTATTAAAATTCTAATTGTAACTTTTATCCTATAGTTTGTCTTTGCCCTTGGCGGACTTGGTTCTGCAGTAGCACTTTTTCCTATACTCGTTCTCCTTGCCATTTCCTTTAAAATATCCCGTGCTACCGGGCTTTTTGTAAACTTTCTTGCGACCGGTGCACTTACCATTTACAACCTTAAAACAGGGTACATTAAGCTGAAAAACCTAATTCCAATGGTAATTGTCTCGGTAATACTTGCTCCGATCGGGGCTTATGTATCTAATATCGTGAATCAGAAATTCATTGGAATAGCATTCGCGTTTTTCCTGTTGTTTGTTGGTATAATGACCTTCATTCCCAGAAAAAAGAAAAAATTCAAAGAAGAAATTAACACTTTCTTATTCTCGATGGTTGGTGGGCTTGGGGGATTTTTATCCGGTCTGCTCGGAGTAGGTGGAGGCGGTATTATTTCACCAATTCTCTACTTCTCCGGCTATGACCCAAAAACTGTCGCGAGGGTCACAGCCTTTGTTGTTCCCTTCTCATCCTTTATTGCCTTTGTCGTTTACGCAAGAATATGCAGACTGGACTATACACTACTTGCAGCAGTCTCAATAACGGCTATAGGAGCCGGTTATCTTGCCG
>JALSOD010000030.1 GCA_026986655.1 Caldifarciminota bacterium
CATTCTACCTTACAAAAAGAGAGGGTTTGTCGCTGATGAATACAAGAAGATTAAATTTTTATTGGAATACATATTCTCTCTGTGTTTATAAAATTACAATTCACTCGAAAACATGGGTAATGTCAGCGTGGGGGAGGGAATTGAATCGCATGTACAAGTATTGTCTTTAAAATAATTCAAGTTGTCCTGACTCCACTTCAAGAAGCCTGATTTCCGAAGTATATAAAAGCCACATTTTGAGGTTGGAAAGAAGGAAAGTTCGTGTTTGTTGATGTAGCAAAATAAAGGTTAACGATACTGAAAATTTTTTGTAAGTCTGGAGAATAATCCAATTATTGACATATTTTAAAGCAAATCATAAAATTTCGATAGAAATGATGGAAGTTGGGAGATGGTCCAAGGATAAATTAAGGTTGTTAGGAAAATATCTGAAAGCATATTCTATGATCATGAATAGGCAAAAAGGTAAATGGTTAAAAGCATACCATTACATTGATGCCTTTGCTGGAACCGGCGAGGCTGTAGATCGTGAAACACGAAAATTAATTGATGGATCTGTAAAAGTCGCCTTGGATACCGAACCACCGTTTGACATGTATTGGTTTATAGAAAAATCGTCTATAAGAATTAAAAAGCTTGAGGAACTAAAAAAGAAATATCCATTTAAGGATATAAAAATACTCCAAGGAGATTCAAATAAAGAGCTTTGGAAGATTACGGAAGAAATAAGTAAAGCCTCAAATCAAAGGGGAATAGTTTTTCTTGATCCCTACGGACTACAGGTGAAATGGAGTACAGTTGAAAGGTTAGGTAAATCTAATGTATTTGACATCTTTATTAATTTCTCCCTGATGGGTATAATCCGAAATTTGCCAAAGAATAAAGAACCTAATTCTCAAATAACTGATATTATTAGTGGGGTTATTGGAAATAATGATTGGATTAATGAAATTTACTACAAGAGTAAAGACCTATTTGGAGATAATTGGGCTGTCAGAAACAAGATTAATATTGAAAAATTAGTATGTTTATACACTAATCAAGTAAAGGGTATATTTGAATATTTAAGTAAACCTGTGATTATGAGAAACTCTAAGAATGCACCAATTTATGCCCTCATTCTGGCAAGCCATAAACATGTTGCTCGCAAAATAATGGATGAAATAGAAAAGGATTTCCATGAGAGGGTTAACTGCATCTGGAGATAAATTATGCCAGGGTATTCAAAAATTGAATGGACAGAGAGAACATGGAATCCTGTAACTGGATGCACTAAAGTAAGTTCCGGATGTGCCCATTGTTATGCTGAGAGACTCGCCCTTAGATTGCAAAAAATGGGGAATCCGCGATATAAAAATGGATTTAATGTAAAGCTACACTATGACCTTATTGAAGTGCCTTTAAAATGGATGAAGCCATCCGTGATTTTTGTCAATTCTATGTCTGATTTATTTCACGAGGAAATACCACTTGAGTTTATAAAAAGAGTTTTTGAAGTAATGGCACAGGCTAACTGGCATATTTTTCAGATACTAACAAAGAGATCTGAAAGATTAAAAAAATTGGCACATAAACTGGAATGGTCTCCAAATATTTGGATGGGAGTATCAGTTGAGAACCACAGGTATGTTTACAGAATAAGGCATCTAATATCAACGCCAGCAAAGATAAAATTTGTTTCATTCGAGCCTTTATTGGGACCTGTTGGGCAACTTCCCTTTCTTAAGGATATAGACTGGGTCATTGTCGGTGGGGAATCTGGTCCATATGCAAGACCTATGAAAAAGGAATGGGTAGAGGAAATCTATGAACAATGCAAAAAATTTAAAATTCCATTTTTCTTTAAACAGTGGGGTGGTGTCCAAAAATGGAAAACAGGCAGGAAACTCAATGGAAAAGAATATAATGAAATGCCGATTAAACAAACACTTTCACTTTTTTAGTCATTCCATTCTGGCAATAAATAATGGTTTTGTATTAAATATCATATAAGTTGTACGGTGATATAACGAAAAATTCAGAATTTTTGTGAGGGTCAATGAAAGATTTCAATACCCTGGAAATGCAAAAGCATGAAAAAGTTTTTCAAGAACTCTCGTTGAGATTTTTCATTTATCTTATTTAAGCAACATACAAGGTCTCTCGTATATTTTGTCCTCTCCTCCATCCATGACAACCATTAGGGACCATGCGTGTTAGTCAGGGAAAAAATCAGGAGTCCTGACAAAATCAGATCAGGAATTCCTGGAAGTTATCCTGTGAGATGACAGAAAATTCGGAATTCTTGTAGGTTTCAAGGAAAATTTTAGGGGGTCTCACTCTCTTTTTTCCCCATTTGATTTCATAGGCAAAGAGTTTACCTCCACGCTCTTCAATCAGGTCTATCTCTTTGTTATTTTTTCTCCAGAAGTAAAAATTTGCGGCCAATTCGTGATTATTAAGTAATTTTATCCTTTCCGTTATTACGAAATTCTCCCAGAGCTTTCCAACATCATCCCTGATTTCTATGGGGTTAAAGTTATTTATATACGCATTCCTCACGCCCACATCGTAAAAGAATACTTTTCTCAATTTTTTAAGCTCATTTCTCAGATTTCGGCTGAATGGGGATAGTTTGAAAACAATAAATGCCTGCTCAAGTATGCGAATGTAGTTAGCAACAGTATTTTTATCGATTCCTAAAATGGTAGAAAGTTCGTTGTAGGAAACTTCATTACCCAGTTGAAGTGCAAGTGCTTGCAGGAGTTTTTCGAGAACTTCGGGATTTCTGATCTGATAGAGTTTAAAGACATCTTTAAAAGCGTAGCTAAATGCGATTGATTTTAAAATTTCCTGCGACATATGAGGTTTTAAAACGACCTCAGGATACATCCCATAAACAAGGAATTGAGGGAGGAGGCGCTTGATTTCCAGGGGAGAATATATTTGTGAAATTTCTTCAAGAGAGAACGGGTAGAGATAGAAATCCAGCTTTCTCCCTGTGAGAGGCTCTTCTATTTCACCTGTCAGGTCAAAAGAGGATGAACCTGTAACGACCAACTGTTTTTCCGGGAAGTTATCAACAATCAGTTTGAGGGTAATTCCGATATTTTTTACTCTCTGGGCTTCATCAATTACAACCAGCTTTTTATCTCCTAAAATGAATTTGAGCTCCGTGGATGTTTTATCAGAAAGGAGAGCTCGTATATCCGGCTCGTCGCAGTTGAGATAAATAGAGTCATCTGGATGCTTTTTTATAATCTCTTTGACAAGGGTCGTTTTCCCAACCTGTCTTGCCCCGTAAATGGCAATAATTTTACCTTTAAAAAGATACTTTTCGATTCTGTCTTGAATTGCCCTTTTTATAATCATTTCCATCAACTCCCCAGATTTGTATGGTTTTGGTGATCAAATTCACCAAAAATGATAAAATTTCGTGAATACATTCACTAAAATAACACTTTCCTGGAACTTTGTCAATATGAAACTCCGAGGGTGTTCGAAAAATATCTCTCTTTATCAACTTAATTTACGAATAGAGATGAATTTACAGTCATCATCCCTTTTTAATTCCCCCTTTAAAGGAGATGGATTCCAAAAATCCCCCCGTGGAGAAGGGGGATTAACGGGGATTGAATTTTAAGAGAAAAACATCCCCCTGTGTCCCCCTTCTGAAGAAGGGGGATTGTCGTCTCCCAAAATCCCCCTTGGAGAAGGGGTATCGTTGTCTCGAAAAATCCCCCTTGGAGAAGGGGGACTCCTCCTCCTGCAGTCCCCCTTGGAGAAGGGGGATTAAGGGGGATTGAATTTCAAGTGGTTACCATCCCCTTAGTTCCACTTCTTGCAAGGTATATTTCAGAAAAGTCCCCATTTTACATAAGGTGGATTCGGGGAGATTTTCATCACTCTCATAAACCTGAAATCCTCGTGGGGAAGGGAATTGAATCTAATGTACAATCATCGTACCGAGAATAATTCGAGTTGTCCTGACTCCACTTCAAGAAGCCTGATTTTTTGGAGTGTATAAAAACCACTTTATGAGGTTGAGAAGAAGGAAAGTTTGTGTCTGAAAACTTAATAATACTGAAAATATGTTAAGGCCCGGGGGATTCCAACTCCCGACCTCCGGTTTTACACAAAATCTATCTATAAATGAGGGAAATTCAATGATTCTCTATCCAATTCCACAAAGAAAAACCAAGAGGTGAAATATTCTTCAATTTATTTAAGAGGTTGTATTTAGTTAAAGCTTCCAATCTATTAATGTTGGTTTTGTAGATACTTTTAATAACACCATTCAAATCTAACTGAAATCCACTTTTCAAGATATAACTGATAAACGCAACTTTTGAAGCATCCTCTTTAGCCTTCTGTAAATTATATCTCCCACCACCAACAAAACTTTTAAAGCTTTTTATTCCATTTTTAAGCTCCTCTGTCTTTTCATTTCTAATCGAGCCCCTGAAATCAAGCTGGCATATAAGATAGGCAGTATCAAAAGAATCCTTTAAAAATCTCGTTATCTCATGAGGTATTTTTCTCATCTCAGCTTCCAATATGCTGATTCTTTTATATGTCTCCCCCATTTCTTCTAAATCGTCGAGAAATTGAAAAAGTGAACCCAAATCAAATAACTGTTTTATAATTTCTGTCGATTTTCCACTTTGAAGAGGTATGCCTATTGTATCGGGAGCAAATGCCGTGAGTTTATCGGCGAAAATGCTGTTAACTGTAGGTACTTTTACTTTTATTGTTTCCACAGTTTCGAAAAATATGGAAGTGATTTCAGTTTCTACCAATTTAGCATAAGGATTGGTATCTACAGACAT
>JALSOD010000031.1 GCA_026986655.1 Caldifarciminota bacterium
AAAGGATCCCTTCCGACTTTGTATTGTTGAAAAATTTCTGGAAGATCCCCTCTATATGCCTTACAAAGTTGACTCCATTGAAGACACAATAATGAAAATCGAGGATTTTCCACAGGTTCTTACCAACTATCTATCATCTCTGCTTGATGAACAGACGTACGATTTCCCTCTGGAGACAGTGAAGTTCAAGATTCCAGAAAAAGTGCCTGAGGAACTCAGGCCGGGTCTTTCAAAACTCATTGAAACAATGTATGGAGCCTCAGTTCTCGCAAAGAAGTCTTTTGCGAATTTGAGCCAGGGGGAAATTGATACCCTGCTTTCGGACGCGATTTACTGGTGGACAGATGAAGATGATAGTCTGGACGATACACTAAGAGGTGTTCTGCTAAGAGAATTTGGTAAACCCACACCATTTCCATACGGAGACACCACATCTGTGCCACTTGATTCCCTCACCATGATCTTGAAAAAGGTTAGATCGAAGTACATGTTGTCTGCATTTGGTGATGTTTTAAGTGCAGTGCAGGAATTTGTAAAATCCGCGCCCCGGGTTGATAGTAGTTTCTTCCTGACCTTCAGCTCACCGATAGGCGAGGTTGCTATCGGAGGAACCGGAAAAAATGTCTATTGTGGAGATTATGCTCTGGTGATAGACTTTGGTGGAGATGACGAATACTATGGAAGACTTGGAGCGGGTGTGGGAATACTTGACCACAATGTTGGTGTGTTGATAGATTTTGGCGGCAATGATGTCTACCGCTCAGAAAAGATAGTATCCTTCGGAGCGGGATACATGGGAATCGGGATTCTTTATGACCTTGGGGGTAATGATTACTACATGACATCTCATGTTGCTCTCGGCTCAGGTATTCTTGGGTGTGGTTACCTGATGGACGAAGATGGTGATGATGTTTACAGAAGTGGCTTTTTCACCGAGGCCAGTGGTAATTTTGGACTCGGATTATTAGTAGATAAAGCTGGTAACGACGATTATCAGGCGTACGATTGGGCTCAAGGCTTTGGGTCGGTTAAGGGAATAGGGCTGCTAATCGACGATTCAGGAAACGACAGATACTACGCAGGCGGGCATTACATCCATCACCCCCTGTTACCAACAAGTTACAGATCGTTTGCACAGGGATTCGCAATGGGTTGGCGACCGGATATTTCAGGTGGAATTGGCATGCTTTTTGACCGAAAGGGGAACGATTCTTACTACGTGGAGGTCTACGGGCAGGGAGCAAGCTACTGGATATCGGCTGGCATTCTTGTAGATGATGAAGGTGATGACACCTATCACGGGGTCGAATACGTTCAGGGTGCCGGGATTCATCTTTCAAGTGGAATTCTGATTGATCGTGGAGGTAATGATTCATACTTTTCTACTCATGGCCCGTCTCAGGGAGAGGGGCATGATCTCTCAGTAGGGTGGCTTGTGGACCTCAAGGGGAACGACAACTACTACGTTTCCGGTGGTCAGGGTGCCGGAATTTACAATTCTGTTGGTATCTTTATCGACGAGAAAGGAAACGATACTTACATGACAAGGGAGAAGAACGCAGGGGAGGGATGGACAAACTGGGGTAGAAATGCGCCGTCAGTAGGGATTTTCCTCGATCTTGGAGGTAAGGATATGTACCGTAAAGGTCTTCCCGGTGAAGATAACAAAATATGGCTCCAGGGACGTCTTGGAATAGGAATAGACACGGAGGCTGGTAAATGATATCCCTGCTTATGATTTTTCTCATAACCACAAATGGGCCGCAAGCCAATTTAGAGGAACTTTTCAAAAAGGCATCAAAGTGGCGTGTAGGAGAGGCAATTGAAGAGGTGGATTCGGCGAGAAAAGAGCTTGTTAAGCTCGGAGATAAGTCCCTTGAGTTTATTTTCTCAAAGAAGATAAAAACAACATCAACCTTAAAATACCGCGCGATAAAATATGTTGTGAAACATTTAAAAGATAAGGCAAGGCCGTACATTTACCGTGGCTTACATTCCGATAACGACACAATCCGGATCAACTGCATAAGACTCCTCGGAGATATGAAGGATAGTCTTTCTGTTGATACCCTGGTAGACCTTCTGAAAAAAGAGAAATCTAAGAGAGTCAGGAGAGCCATAATTTCTGCTCTGGGAGATATTGGTATTAAGCGTTCTGCCATCGAAATTGTGCCTTATGTGAAAGACGAGGATATGCGGACACGACTCGTGGCGTGTATTGCTCTTGGAAAATTGAAAAACGAGAAGTCCATTGATCCACTTTTCGATGCGATGAACGATGAATATTTTCTTGTTAGAGAATCTGCGATGTGGGCGCTTGAAAGAATTGGAACAGAAGATGTGCTCAAAAAGGCTCTCGAAAGGATGAAAATAAAATTCTGGGAAGAGCTCATCGGCTCAGCGGTAAACACAGCGGGTGCCGGGATTGAAATGATCGGGAATCTGAATTTATTAGAGAAAGGGGCTGTGGAGGCTGGAAGAGTGGTACTGCCACCCGTAGTACAAAAAAATTTTAGCGACAAAATGTGTGAAAGGAGAATCAAATATATCAGACTTGTGGGAGTTGTAGGTGGAAAAATTTATGAGAAGACGCCAGACGACAGTCTTGTCATTGAGGCAAGGAAATATTTGATACTGCTTCTCGATTCTCAGTGCTGGATTGCAAGGGGATACGCAGTCAGGGCCCTTGGGCATTTCAAGGATAGTAGAATTCATCAGTTGCTTGAGGAGAAATCATTGACAGAGACAAATCTATTCGTCCGATCACAGTACAGGGAAGTACTGGAGACAAAATAGGTTTTAACTGTAAATTACAAGACTCCTTTCAGTCTATCCCTTGCAGTTGAGTTTGGACATGTATCAGGATTGAGGCAGTTTGAGAATTTTTATCATTAAACTAAATTGCATGTAATCAGGAGGATCTCGACATCTCCTTCTCACAAAGGGAAATTTTGTGTTTTAGAAGGTCCCACTTTGAAAAAGGGCAAGGGGATTTTCACATTTTAAAAAGTTCCCATTAGAAAAGGGAGATAAAGAGTAATTTTATCCCTTCCATATTTTTCGGACTTTCTCTATCTGGATTAGAGTACACCACCAGATTCAAAAGTTACCCTTCTTTAAAAAATTAAGAGGGAGGTAGTAAATATTTTGAATACCCTGTATTTCCTATTCCCAGAAGGGAACTTTGGGTCGTTTTATATGGAATTAAACGGTTAACTGTTAATAAAACATCCCGTATTTTCTATTTAAGCTCCGGGTCAGAATACTTCTCCCTCCCTTACTTAATCCTTGAAACAAGTACAGGTGTATGGGAGAATCTGACCACCTTTTCTGTCACACTGCCGAGAAGAATTTTTTCAAGTCCCCCGCGACCGTGAGTTGACATCACAATCAGATCAAAACCATTTTCTTTTGCAAATTCTATAATGGTGTCAGCGGTAGAAGCTCCAATTTCCACAATATGGTCATTGCACTCTTTAAATTTCTCTCTCATGGAAGCAAGTGCACTTTTCTTTAGTTCTTCGAGATTAAAGACAGGTACTCCGGAGAGCATGGTATCATCGAAATATCCGGTTATAGGTTCGATAACATGAAAAACAGTGAGGCTCGCTCCGAACTTATTTTTGAATTCAAGTGCCAGAGGGTAAGATTCTTCAGCCTTTTCCGAAAGATCAGTTGTGTAGAGAATTTTCTCTATCCCTGGTGGATGGGTTTTATAAACCAGAACCGGAACATCCGCCTTCCGCGCAACTTTGTGTGCCTGAGTACCAATCTCCTCACCAGGATTTCCACCATTCACAATCACAAGGTCGATGTCGTTGTGTTTGATAAACTCTACTATTTTCAGATAGGGTGACCCCATGTCGTAACCGTATTCGAAACCATACTCATTTGAGAGGTCGGAAAGGACAGACTCAACGTTTCGCTGTAAAGATTGAATTGCCTGCTCCACCTCTTCCAGCCTGACATCGTAGGGTACATAGCTACCGAAAACATTCGGAATAACATGAAAGAGAATCCCATCACCCTGAAGTCTTTCAACTATAAATTTGCTATACTCCAGGAATTTTCTGTTATCCTCTGAAATATCGATGCTTATTAAAATTTTATTCAATTTATTCATAGTCTAAGCTCCAAATTTTTTTAGTTTTCCTGCATTTGCGAGGAGAATTGGCATAAGGTCCATTGCCCTGATCGTGCCGAGGTAGCCCTTCGAACAGTCCCGTTCTGTGAATCTCGCCTCACGGTTGAAGATTCCGGCATACTTTGAGTAAATCAGGAGAGGATTTGGATGCCATGAATGACCACCTATGAATGAGGGTGTGGAATGATCACCTGTTATAACGAAAACATCGGGTTTCAGTTCGAGAAGTTCAGGAATAAATTTGTCGAGGGCTTCGATGACTTTTACCTTTTTCTCAAAATCTCCATCCTCCCCCGCTTTATCTGTATCCTTATAATGCAGATAAAAGAAATCGTATTCGTTCCATAATTCTTTCAATTTTTTAACTTCAGTCTCAAAGTTGTCTCCTGCGTCGGGTGTGTCAAAGCCGAGTAACCTTGTTAATCCCTTGTACATTGGGTACGCGGCTATGGAGAGTGCTCTCAGCTGGTACTTTTCTGGAAACGGCTCAAGATCAGGCACCTTCGCAAATCCTCTTAGCAAGATTCCATTAGCCTTTGGCTCATCTTTCAGTATTTCCAGTGCTTTTTTGACGAATTTTTTGATAACTTCGGCCGTAAATTTTGCTTCATCTGAAAGTGGCTCTGGATCAAGCATCTTGAGGCCTTCGTGCTGTGGGTCAGTGTCAGTGAGTTTATCCGACAGGCCATCACCTCTTAAAACAAGTACAAAGCGGTGCTCTTTGCCAGGTTTGAGGATAATTTCGACTCCATCAATTTCTTTTATGTGTTCCTGAAGTTTTTCAACAATCTTTCTTGATTGCTCCGTTGGAATTCTGCCTGCTCTTCTGTCAATGATTGTACCATCAGGTTTGATCGTTGCAAAGTTTCCTCTTGCTGCAACATCCCTTTTTGTCATGTGAAATCCAATTCCCAGTGCTTCAAGGACGCCACGTCCGATCTCGTGTTTTACTGGATCATAACCAAAGAGTGAGAGGTGTGCTGGTCCACTACCCGGGGTTATACCGGGTTCCACGGGAATTGTGAGGCCAAGGGCACTTTTACTCGCAAGCTCGTAGAGGTGTGGTATTTCTGCGACTTCTAATTCTGTCCTATACCCGTGCTCTGGATGTGGAATACCTCCAAGGCCATCTGCCACAAGAAGCAGGATCTTGCTATCATTTTTTTCGATAATCTCTTTTAAATCCATATTTGAACCTCCGTTTTTCTCAATCTTTCATTAAAAACATTATACAACAAAAATTACAAAATCTCTAATTACTATGTGGATTTTTCCACTATGTTGAAACAAATTCTTAATAGCTAAAAAGAAACATATAACCCTCTCCCAAAATTCAGATTTTACCCTGGACGTTATATCACACGCTTAATAAAGTCCTACGTTTCCAACTATCTGATTAGAGGTTCTCCCCCTCTTTGATCTACTCATAGCAAGTTTTCAGACTCCCAGGAAGTTTTTAACAATTTTAACAATCCTTTCCGATGCGTGGCCGTCACCGTATGGGTTTACTGCTCTGGCCATTTCCCTGTAGTAATTTTCATCTGTCAGGAGTTTTTTCGCCTCGTTATAGATTTTTTCTCTGTTTGTCCCAACTAATTTTGCAATACCTGCCTCAACTCCTTCCATTCTTTCTGTTACCTCTCTCATTACGAGCACAGGTTTGCCAAATGACGGAGCTTCCTCCTGTATCCCCCCTGAGTCCGTCAGGACAATGTAAGACCTCTCAAGGAGAAGGATCAGGGTGGGATAGTCCACCGGGTCTATAAGGTGCAGGTTCCCAAGATTACCGAGTATTCCAAACACAGGTTCCCTCACATTAGGATTGAGGTGTACGGGATAGACAATTTCAACCTCGTCATCGAAATTTATGGCTATATCCCTTAATGCGTTACAGAGGTTTTTGAAAGGTTCACCAAAGCTTTCCCTTCTGTGTGCTGTTACAAGGATTAGCTTTTTGCCCTTTTTAAGTCTATCAATCAACCCCGGTGCAACATTATTCAGGAATTTTTCAATTTTCCTGTCCAGCCCCTTTTCTTTGATTATCTTAATAGCCATCAGGTTGGCGTCCACAACGGTATTTCCTGTCACGAAGATTTTATCCTCAGGTGTTCCTTCGTTAAGGAGATTTTTTCTCGCCGTTGCTGTTGGAGCAAAGTGTAGATCGGTCAATCGTCCCACAAGTACCCTGTTGATCTCCTCGGGAAATGGTGAATATTTGTTGTGGCTCCTCAATCCTGCTTCCACATGTCCAACCGGAATTTTATAGTAAAATGCGGACAGGGCACCTGTGAATGCCGTAGTCGTGTCTCCCTGGACTATCAGAAAATCAGGACGGTATTTTTTGAGAGTTTCTTCGTATCCTCTGACACTATCTACTGTGATGTCAAATAGGGTCTGATTTGGCCTCATTATTTTCATGTCGCATTCAGGATTAATTCCGAAAAATTCGATCGGCTGATAGAGCATCTCTCTGTGCTGACCGGTCAGGCATACTATAGTTCTAAACTCCTGGTGCTTTTCAAACTCTTTTATAACGGGTGCGAGTTTTATTGCCTCTGGTCTCGTTCCAAAGGTAATGAAAATTCTCTTCACCTGAAGTACTCCTTTATCTCGATTAGATCCTTGGGACCGACAAATGTGTAACCCATGGCCTGAAGGTTTTTTATCGCTTTTTTCAAAGCCTCGATCCCAAAGAAATGCTCCTCATCCATCTGTCTCGAAAGAGCAGGATGCCAGAAAAAAGAGGCGATACCGTCCCTTACAGCAAGGATATACCGTGCATGGTTGATAATTGAATCTGGTGATAGTCTTTCACCTAAGTAGTTCCCAATGTAGCCAAGATTTTCTGGTATTAAAGTCTCCCCATAGATATCCCAGTAAATCACGTAGGGGAAAAATTGATTATCGTAGGGCACATTGTTTGGAGAATCTACATAGATGGCAGGTCTATGATAGTTTAGATCGAAGATCTTGCCAAATATAGAGAAATCAAGACGTGACGCACCATAATGTGGTACCTCGAAGCCAGTTACAGGCAATCCTGCCTCACTGAATTCCCTTAAGCCTTTGTGTATTCTCTGATATACCCATATCACGTTATCCCCCGGAACCGGGGTTTTCTGGTCATTGTCAAAAAATTCATAAGCTGTCCCTGTTACATTGTACTTTTGCCAGGACGTTATATCCTGCTGATGGGTAACTCCATGCATAAAAATGTAACCCTGGTGGTCAACAGCATATTTCAAAACTTCAATAAGGTCCTTTTTTTCGTGCAGATAAACGGTTAGATCGTTATGTGGATCTCTGTAAATTGGTATTACAGCCATGCTGAAGGGAATATTGTTGGACACGAGGTAATCCACAGATGTTTTCAGATCTTCTGGATCAGTAAGTGGGCTAATGTCTTCGAGTCTAACAAGTGCCCGTGGTGGTTGATGATGGTTTTGTCCCAGGATATCATGCAGAATATCACAGAATATCACATAGGGCGTATACGGAGCCGTGTATGAGAAAGGGTCATCAGCAACAAACCAGAAGTTCCCACTTTTAATGATATATGGAATTTCTGATCTCTTGGGCTTTCCATATCCCCACCAGTCAATCTTCAAGAAAATTCTGGCCTTTTGAAGGTTGTGTACTCCGACAACAGCTATCTCCGGGTCCCATTCAATTCCACCATTACTGGAATCCACTTTAAACCATTTGCTGAATTTTATCCCCTTGTACTTGACGTATCGATAAAACCCTGTTCTGCCTTTTTTATTGTACCCGTAGGAAACATTGTTCACAAAAAATCCAAACACTTCCCCTGTTTTTACACCGAGTTCGTATTCAAAATTATTGAAGTTATGTTTAAACCACACCACCGGTCTATTGTAATTGAGTAAATCTTCCAGAAATGCTTTTGGGGTGTATATACCCGCAACGGAGCTAAGATAGAACACAGCATCATACTTAAAGATTTCCCCTTTTTCATAGTCATCTATTGGGTGGTGAAAATACGTGTATTTGAAATGGCCAAGAAGATTCTCAAGCTGGTACACGTCTGTAATGTAGTATGAATACTGGGATTTGGGTGAAGTTATAGGGTCAAAAAGAATGAGAGCTTTTCCCTGAACCTGCGCTGGTTTAAAAGTAGATATCAGCAATAGCCAGAAGATTTTGAGCATTTTAAAAAAATCTCTCCTTCTATTTAAAGGGTTTCAAACTATCTACTTTCTGTGAAAGTTGATTCAACCCCGACATTAAAATACCTTTTTAGTTCTACAAGGTCGGTGGGACTTACAAAAGTATATCCCATCTGTTTTAAACTTCTAATAATTTTTTTAAGTGATTCGAGGCCATAAAAATGCCTTTTGTCGTGATACCCTGCAAGAGTCGGATGCCAGAAGAAGGAGGCAATTCCATCTCTCACAACCAGGAAATATCTCGCATGGGCAATTATAGAATCCGGTGGGTTATAATAACCTGGATCGTTCCCAACGTAACCAAGGTTTTCCGGTATCAGGGTCTCCCCGTAGATATCCCAGTATATCACGTATGGAAAAAATTGATTTTCATAAGCAACACCATCAGGTGCTTCTTGATAAAGTGCGGGACGATGATAGTTTAGTTTGAATAGTTGTCCGAATATATAAAAATCAAGTCGGGATGCGGAGTAATGAGGGACTTCAAAGCCTGAGACGGGCAATCCCACCTTATTAAACTCATCCAATCCTTCTTTTATTCTCTCATAAACCCACATAGAGTTGTCTCCCGGGACAGGTATTTTGGTGTCGAAATCAAAGTATTCATAAGCAAGTGTAGTGATGTTGTATTTCTGCCACGTGGTGATGTCCTGCTGATGGGTAGTTCCGTGCATAAAGATTTTGCCGCCGTTGTTGACTGCAAATTTTAGAGCCTGAACCAATTTGGGAACTTCATGGAGATATATGATTTTGTTGTTATAAGGATTTCTGTAAACAGGTACGACAGCCATACCGAAGGGAATATTCTGAGATCTAAGATACTTCACGGTCTTTATAATATTCTCGGGGTTGTCAGAAGGATTAATGTCTTCCAGTCTGACCAGTGCTCTCGGAGGCTGATAATGGTCCTGCATAAGAATATCATGCAAAACATCGCAGAAAATAGTGTATGGGGTTGAGGGTCCTATATAAGAAAAAGGGTCTCCCGCAATGTACCAGAAATTCTTGCTCCTAATGATGTATGGGATCTTATATCTCAGAGGTTCACCATATCCCCACCATTCTATGTTAACAACTGGATGTGCCAGATTTGAGTCAGCAATACTTGTAACTGCAACTTCAGGATCCCATTCGAGCTTAGCCATGTAATTCCAGCTGAACCATTTGCTGAATCTGATACCTTTATAATCCAGGTATCGATAAAATCCTCTCCTACCATTCACATTGTAACCTTCTGACAGAGAATCAACTTTAAACCCGAAAAGCTTATCCGTTTTTATTCCCAGCTCATACTGAAAATTATCAAAATTGCTTTTTATCCACACAACAGGACGTTTGTATCTGAGAATATCTTCAAGAAATTCCTTGGGGATATAGGCTCCCTGGACTGATCCAAAATAAAATACGGCGTCATAGTTAAAAATTTCTCCCTTTTGATATTCACTCACAGGTTTATGGTAATAGATAAATTTGAAATGGCCGAGCACATCCTCCAGCTGATTAACATCAAGTATATAATACGAGTAGTTTGATTTTGGAGACATAATTGGATCAAAGAGAATAAGCGCATTTCCCCTGATATCCTGTGTTTTAATGGTAGAAAGCAAAAGCAGTAATATTAGTTTCATGGCTCCTCCTAAAAAGATATATAAAATCCAATTCTTGCATCAAGGTAATAATCTTTATTGTAAGGGTTGGGCTCTCCTGACTCTATCCCTGCATATTTCCCGTACAATAAATGGCTAAATATGACAAACCAGTTTTTGTAAACAACATTAAATTTTGCTCCCACTTCATAGGCATTGTTGTAATATATTTTCTTTGTATCCCTCATGAACCTGTAAAACAGCATGTCCACAAAGGTGTAGTTAAATAATTTTTTCTCAATTCCGGCATTTATTTCAGATGTAGAAATTACATTGTAGTTCAACCTTTTCTCGTAATTTAATTCCGAATATAGTCTGATTATGAAGCTTATATCCTTGAAAGGATATTCCCAGTCTTTTGAAAATATTCCGAGGAATTGGTAATTAATTCCGCTCATTTCAGGTTTTACTATCCTGAATCTCTGGAAAAGACCGTAGCAGAAATAAAAAGAAAGGATATATTTGAAAGTGGTAAAAAGTCCGGAATAGACAAAAATATGGTTATCCTCGTAAATATCCTTCATGTAAGATCGGGTATCTGTAAGAAGTCTTACACCGACAAGTGGCTGGATGGATTGGAAGATTTTCCCAAAATAAAAGTTAATTCTCGAATCAGAGTCCACAAGGTTATCTCTAAAGGTGTAATAAACACCCCAGTATATACTGATATTGTTGTAAATGGCAACAGGATAGGGCGATATTGTATTTAGGGTCATCGATGCCATTCTTCGTATGCTGTCATTTTCAGTGATCTGGACGAGACGAGCTGCTACATCCCTCTTTTTTGAATAGTTTCCCATTTCGTCGTAAAGATCGTAAAGAACAAGTAAAAGCTCTTCATTGAAAGGGTATTTCTTTTCAAGATTTTCAAAGACTTTTAAGGCTTCTTTTTGTTTGCCAGCCTCAAGTAATAGATATCCATAATCAAGGTAGTAGTAAGATGCAATAGGTTTGAATGATATAACTTTTTTAAAGTAAGAAATAGCCTTCTGATAGTTTTTTAAGTCCCAGTAATAATAGGCGGAGTCGCTGTATAGAGTGATAGAATCCTGTAGTGCTGCCTTTTTAAGGACTCTTTTATAAATTCTGTACGATCTATATTTTTCTCTGTAATTAGGGATTACATTCGTACTTGGTGGAGTGCCAATGACATTTACAAGAACCACGACAAGCGCTAAAAGATTCATATTCTCCTCCGGGGTCTTAGTCTTTTCTTCTTTTTCTGTCCATTTCCGAAAGCAACATTTTTCATGAGCTCCTCCTCTTCTCGATCGGTTCCCCTTTCTGTTTTAATCATTTCTCTTCTTCTTCGTATGAATTTCTTGGTGTTGATGATGATTAATCTAATTAGTGTCAAAAGAATAAAAATTAGTATCAGAATACTGGGTATGATATAAAGCAACTTATAATAATATTTCAGGAAAAAGTAACGCATATCGAATTTCCTTTTTGCACCCCAGGGGATCTTTTTACCGTTACGAGAGACGGTGAATATCTCACCGTTACGGGAGATGGTAACAGCTGATCCTCTAATCTTATCAACGAGGGATTTGTCTCTGAAAAATTTAATCAGCGCATTTTCCCCCTCGAGTCCACTGAATGCGAGATACAGGTGAGCAGTTGCTGAGTCGAGAATGGTTTCCCGTATGTAAGGCATAGCCAGTTCAGGATTCGTGTAACTTCCAATGAAAACTGCATTTTTTTTGAACTTCTCCGGTTTCACGATTGAATATCCCGACACAAGTGGAACTTCAGGATATACATCCTTCGTTCCCACAAATCTCATAAATTCAAGGTACAGCCTGAATTTATCCTCGTTAATTTCGTCAAGAACTACAAACGTTCTTTTCCTGTAAGGAGAATACCCGAAAGGAAAAGCGTAATATTTCATATACTTCAAATCTGGCATGGTAACACGCCACTTTCTCGGCATTTTAAACTTTGTGGAACCAAGAATTTCAATCCAGATTTCATTGCTATCTGGTGGGGGAGATTTTGGGATGGTCTGGAAATGGAAGACAAGATGATTTATTGGTTTGAGAGTTTTCCAGGGAATAACCACCTCTTTACCAGTATCGCTACAGGCAGTTGTAATTGGCTCGTCAAATATTAGCTGCCCAAGTATTCTTATCCGCAGATGAGACCTCTTAATATCCACATAGGGTGAGGGTTTGAGCCTCAAACGAAAGACCTGGGAGTAAGGTAGAAATTGGGTCCCTGGTAAAAATCTTAACCTCAGAGCAAACCTGGTGTCTTCACCGTAAATTCTGGGATTCCTGAGATAGACATCCGAAAGCTGGAAGTATGTTGGCTCCGGTCCAAAAATTCTCTGAGTCCTCTCATAGATCAAATTCGTCGGATTCACAACTTTGTAACTGGTATAAACATTTTCCGCGTTGTAAAGAAAAAATATGGCTGCATTCCTTACAGCGGAGGGACTATTCCCTGTGAAAATCAGTATTGGGTAACCGTAGACATTGTTAATTGTGAAAATTATTCCTCTATCATCAGGTATGCTTTTACCGGTATATTTGTACCCCCAGCGTTTCTTGTCGTTTTTCTTCATCAATGTAAGATTTGTTGTATGGCTGATAATATTGGTTAAACTGTAGCTAAAAGTCTGTTCCTCAGGTGTTCCGATAATTACACCTACACCTCCACGGAGATAATTCACATCTGTTTTCCCTTCTAACGGTGGCAACGTATCCTGTCCTCTGTATCCAAGGTCTTGAGCCAGAAATGAAATTGCTTCCGTGGAATATTCACTCAAGACTTTAGGAATCTGGAAGTAAATACGCCCACGTGAATTCCATCTTCTGTCGATAAAAAGTGCGGGATAGTCGTAAATTTTGTATGGATTGGCATAGCAGTTTATGAGACCGTTGATACCGATGTCCTCAACCTCGACTGTACCATTACAATAAGATTTTAAATCCCTCGGTGTAGCTGATACCTCAAGTGTGGTATATTTTTTGAGATAATAAACCGACATCGGGATTTTCAGACTCCTTGATCCATTTGTTATATTGAAAAATCCAAGGAAATTACCGTTAACAGAAACCCCCATCTTGAGGGGTACACCACACGCCTCGACTCGAAATTTGATGTCTACGTAGGCTTTGCTGAATGAAGAAATGTCATAGGGGATCACAAGATGCAGTTTCCTGTAACCATTGGGGAGTTTCAGGGAAAACCGAACAAGTCCATTCCTATCTTCAGGTGGACGAAATTTCCGCCACGCAAACTGGGCCTGGAGAGACGAGGCTAATATCAATATGAGTAGAGTCTTTTTCATTAACTATTTCTCACAACCTTCCTGGTAAGACGTTTTTTGGGTTTTCTAATATAAGATTGAGGGAAAATTTCCAATAACATATCATCCACTGAAATTGATTCCACCTTTGATACATCAAATTTCCCAAGTTCTTTTATCTTTTCTTCAGAATTTACATCTTCTTCAGTGATACCCGCTTCTTTTATTTTCTTACCAAGCACCATTAAACCTGGTTCAGAGAAGGATTCAACGAAATCTTTGAATGCAGAATTCGGGATTATTACCGGAATCACCACCTTACCAAATTTGCTTGAAAGTTCCTTCAGAAGGTCGTCAGGAGGTGGTTCTACAAATCCCACCTCAATGTAATTCTCAGTTTCATTTATCGGTAGAAGCCTTTTTTCGGCAATAACGGCGTTACCAAGCTGCTCAATTCTGCTGTAAGGAAGCTCATCGGGTAATTCGCTAACAAAATCAAGTCCCTTCTGAATTGCGAGGAATTTCCCCAGTTTATCCTCGGATAGGATTCCCATCTCAATAAGTATTTCACCGAGTTTCTTCTTTTCCTTTTTCTGACGCTCGAGTGCATGCTGTAGATGCTCACGGGAGATCGCATTCTGTTCCACCAGCAACTCCCCAAGTCTTTTACTATAAGCCGCAAGCTGTTCTGTCTTCGGGAAGGAATGTGTTGTCTTTGCCCAGACAAGAGGTTTTTTCATAAATTTATAGGCAAGGTATTTTTCAAGGGCATTGTAGATGGCGAGGAAATTCACAAAATTCAGCCATGGCAAACGCAAAATACTGTAGAGCCCCTGTTTGAATCCGTAAATTGTAGTGACCGCATAAACCTTCATTAATAATCTTTCAAACAGCACAACTGTATTGAAAAAGATAACCCACCAGATGATCCCTTCACCCGGGATAAATCTCGAAAGGTTCCATCCAGTTTTTAGAAGTATACCTAACAGTACATAAAGCCAACCAGCAACAAACAGCACGTTGGTCATAAAACTGATAATAGTTGCCCAAACTCCCTTTCGATCCTTGTAAAGATAAAACTTGTCTATAAACTTACCGTGCCACTTGATTTTTTCGGTCCCCTGGAAAATTATTCCGAGCATCCATCTCGATTTCTGTCGTACAGCAGCTTTGAGACTGAAAGGGAAATACTCCCTCGTTGCAACAAATTCATTTTTGTACTCGAATTTTTTCCTCAGAAATTCTGGAAGATACTGAAGCAATTTACTCTTTCTTTTAACACGAATAGCCCTTTTCAATAGAATTTGCTTACCACCGATATCTTTGATTTGTTTCCCGACGATGTAATCCTCAGTTAGAGAATCAGTATCAAATAAGATGTTGTTTTTCTCTTCAGCCAACCTGTTTAATATGTTTCTTGAAAAGGCGGTTCCCACACCAGCGGAAGGTACAAATCCACCGAGCACGTATCTAACATATATCTCCTTTAGATGATGTTCTGCAAATTCATCCATATAAGTACCGGCTGTGAAGTTTTTGAAAGGTACCTCAAGGGAGAACACTGGAAGCTGAACCATATCATACTCAGGGATCAGGTAATTTATTAGTTTTAACGACAGAGGATGTATGATGTCTTCCGAATCATGCATCAAAACTATGTCAAATTTTTCTCCACTTTCTTCTTCGTACTTAAGCATGTTCTGGTAGATCCAGTTCAAATTGTCGGCTTTATTGGTTGGACCGTCATGTGGCACAACCGCCATGTGAACATTGGGGTATATACGTGAGACTTTCGCAACCTTTACCTTCGTGTCAAAATCGTTGGGATAAACACCGATGAAAATGTCATAATTGCCGTACTGTATCACACTGACATTGTGCTTAACCATATCTTCGATAACTTCAGCCTCACGCCAGGTGGGGATAAAGATCGCTATTTTTTTCTCTGGAATACTATTTATATCCTCAATATTTACCCTGACCTTTTCTCCATTTATTGTTCTTAAAATAAAGTAGAGAATGTCAGAGAATAGATCATCGAGAGAGCCGATGAAAACTCCCCAGATAGTTATGTATACTATGACATAAACAATCGTGAATAACATGTCTTTTTTATTTTAAAGTTTTACAAATATTTTACCATCCTGAACGGTATAATCAAGCTTCCTGAGTTTTTTCCTTGCAGGTCCATGGATGACTTTGCCGTCAAGGTTAAACCTACTTCCGTGACATGGACACTCGAAAATACCCCTGTTTTTATCAAATTTCAGTATACAACCGAGATGTGTACAATGAGAACTGTACAAGTTGAAACCACCGGAGCTTTTCCACACAATCACACCATCAATCACTGTTGGGAAATCTTTTATATCCATAATAGGTATCCGGATTGTTTTTTGCCTATTCACGTCAAATTTAAGAAAATCGAGGATGAGTTTTCCACCTATCAATGCAATTAAGAAACCGAACACACTACGCAGGAAATTCCTCCTATTCATGAACCTGACCTCATTTTGTAAAATTTTGTACAAAAATGTTAACCTAAAAAGAGTACATCCGAAAGGACTATCAGTACATACTAATTAAAATCTGCATAAAATGAAGGTGGCTTGAGGTTGTGCGCAAAATATGAGTAAATTAGAAATCCTCCTTGTTCCCTGTCCTGTCAAAGGGGGACCTCGAAAAGAAGGTAGTACCCCTCTTCAGAAGGGGGACTAAATATGATGTCTATTTGCCCATAATTATTTGTGCAATTCAGTTTAATCGTGAAAAATTTTTCGGACATCTTAAAAGAAGTGGTATATTTCCACCCTGTTTTTAAATAACTTCCACCTATTTATTAACCATAAATAATCTTAATTTCCAGAATTCACGCTTCCATGCCTATTACGACTTTACATACCCTTTCAATCTATTGTTGTCCGAGAGCCTTCTTTGCCTCCTCAACCATTCTAAGAAATTCTTCCTCATTAATTATTTTAATACCAAGCTGTAAAGCTCTCTGGTACTTTGAGCCAGGATTTTCCCCAACCACCACAAGATCTGTGTTTCTGGAAACTGAATTTGATGGTATTCCTCCAAATTCCTCCACCAGTGCCTTGGCCTCGTCGCGAGACATACTCGAAAGGGCACCTGTGAAAACCACCTTTTTACCTGTGAAGGGCGTCTTTACTTCTTCCCTGGGTTTGCCTTTAGGATTAACCCCGGCTTTTAACATTTTTTCAATAACTTCAACGTTCCTTGGTTCTTTGAAAAATTTGTAAACACTTTCGGCGGTCTCTGGACCTATACCAGGGATCGAAAGCAGGTCCATTTTTGTTGCCTTCATCAGATTCTCCAGTGTACCAAAGCGATCTGCGAGAAGTTTTGCCGTGTATTCGCCAACATTTGGGATACCAAGTGCGTAGATAAATCTTGCAAGGGTTGTGTCTTTTGATCGTTCAATTGCGTTTAGAAGATTTTCAGCTGATTTGTCAGCGAATCCTTCGAGTTTCAGTAAATCTTCCTTGGTGAGGTAGTAAATGTCAGCCACGTCCTTGACCATACCTTTATCCACCAGTTGGTTTGCCACTTTTTCGCCAAGTCCCTCGATATCCATTGCCCTCCTTGATGCAAAATGACGGAGAGCTCCCTTCAATCGGGCAGGACATGAGATATTGATACATTTCAAATAGGCACCTTCACGGACGAGCTCTGCACCGCAAACAGGGCAATGAGTCGGTGGAATTATGGGCTTCTCGTTACCGGTACGTTCCTCTTTGATTACCTTTACGATGTCAGGGATAACATCTCCGGCACGCTGTACGAGTACCTTATCTCCGATCATTACACCGAGTCTCTTTACCTCATCAAAATTATGCAATGTTGCCCTTGATACGATCACACCTCCAACCTCGACAGGTTCAAGAATAGCAACAGGAGTTACAATACCGGTACGGCCAACCTGAAAGACCACATCCTTGATTCTTGTGGTCTTCTGTCTTGGTTTGAATTTCCCTGCGATCGCGTACCTCGGTGACCTTGTGGTTGTTCCAAGCCTATCCCAGAGAGAGAGATCATTGACCTTTACAACTATTCCGTCGAGTTCGTATTCAAGATCATCGCGGATGGATTCCATTTTTCTGTAATACTCAATTACTTCATCAATACCCTTTGCCAGCTTTCTCGGCTGGGCTGTTTTGAATCCCCACTGTGAAATCTTTTCAAGTACCTCCCAGTGTGTTTTGAATTCAATTCCCTCGTAATAACCGATCCCCCATGAGATAAAGTCGAGTTTTCTCTGAGCTGTGATATTTGGATCGAGCTGCCTTAATGATCCGGCAGCTGCATTCCTGGGATTCGCGAAAATTTTTTCTCCTTTTTTCAATAATTCCGCATTCAGTTTCTCGAAATCTTTCTTTTTCATTATCACTTCACCGCGGATATCAACCCGTGTTGGTGGGGTTTCTCCCTTCTTAAGAATCAGTTTCATTGGTATAGATTTTATCGTTCTTGCATTAGGAGTCACATCTTCACCACGGATGCCATCTCCACGAGTCGAGGCCTGCGTGTACTCTCCGTCTATGTAGGTGATTTCACAGGACAATCCATCGAACTTTGGCTCACAGGCATATTCAATTTTTGCATCCATTGGCAGGCCGAGTGCACGCTTAACCCTGCGATCAAATTCCCT